>DASQXU010000372.1:0-2012 GCA_035639555.1 Thermoleophilaceae bacterium | reverse complement strand
GCGCGGGGTTGCGCTCCGGGACGGGTCTGATAGCCGGAAGCCCGGGCCGCCGCTCGCGCCCAGGGCGGATCTCGGCTAGGCGGCAGACCCGAGCATGACCGCGCGCGGGCATGCGGCACGTCACGCCCCCAGCTCGACTCCGGGGGTGCGTCCGGCAGCCCCGCCAACCTATCGGCCGCATCCCAGCGTTTGGAGGAGAGATGACCCAGATGACTCACGCCTACGAATGGCACGGTCGCGACCTGGTCGACCGGCACGGCGACAAGGTCGGCACGGTCGAGGAGCTCTATGTCGACGAGTTGACCGACGAGCCGGAGTGGGCCGCCGTGCGCACCGATCTGCTCGGCCAGAAGCTCAGCTTCGTGCCGATCCAGGACGCCGAGCCCTCGGGCGGGCAGGTTCGAGTGCCGTTCGACAAGGATCAGGTGAAGGACGCCCCGCGGATTGAGCCGGAGGAGGAGCTCACACCGCAAGAGGAGGCGACGCTCTACGCGCACTACGGCATGACGTACTTGGAGCGGGGTTCAGATAGGAGGCGGCAGGAGGCTCCCCGGGCGCCCGTCGGCCACGAGCAAAGCGTTCGAGCCAGCGACGACGCGATGACGCGCTCGGAGGAGGAGCTTCGCGTCGGTGCGGCCCGGCGGGAGCGCGGTCGCGCACGGCTGCGCAAGTACGTAGTGACCGAGCATGTCGAGAAGACCGTGCCCGTTCGGCGAGAGGAAGTTCGCGTGGAGCGCGAGCCGATCACCGAGGACAACGTGGACCAGGCACTCTCGGGTCCAGAGATCACCGAGCAGGAGCACGAGGTCGTTTTGCACGAGGAGGTGCCGGTCGTCGAGAAGCGGGTGGTGCCGAAGGAGCGCATCCGGCTGAGGAAGGAGACCGTGACCGAGGAGGCGGAGATCTCCGAGGAGGTCCGCAAGGAGCAAATCGAGGCGGAGGACGGATAACCGCTCCGCCCGGCGCCGCCGCGGTGGCTAGGCAGCGCCGAGCTGGACGGGCTGGGGGAGCCAGTTGGCCGGCAGCGCGATCGGCATAGGGGATCCGAAGGTGGGTGCGATCCGCATCGCCAGCTCACCCGCGGGGCGCGATTCGATCAGCGGGCGCAGCTGGGGGAAGTTGAGCAGCACCCGGACGCTCGTCGCGATCTGAAAGTCGGCCGCGTTGGGGTGCTCGCCGCCGATCACCGCGGCGGCGATCAGCCGGTCCACATAGCCGAGGTGCTCGGGCAGGGCAGCGAGCTGAGCGCGGATCAACTCGTCGGTCGCCCCCGAGACGATGCGTGCGAAGTACCACGCGACGGGCTTCATGAGGGTCGTGGCGAGCGCTGGCAGCGGCATCGCGGTCATCTCGACGAGCCTGCGGCGCAACTCGCCGTCACGGGCGACGCCCCAGCGAAATATGTTGCGGGGCACCGGCTGGAGCACCGCCTCGCCCCAGCGCTCGGCTTCCTCGACCGCGGCCCGCTGCGCCGGGTCCGCGGGAAAGAGGCGCGGCTCCGGCTGTAGCTCGTCAAGCGTCCGAGAGACCTGGAGCGTGCCCTCCACCTTACGCCCGTCGACCGTCAGGGCGGGCACTGTTCCTCCCCGAAAGCCGTGCCGCCTGAGCAGCAGCCGCTGTGACCCCGGCATGAGGTCGACCCGCTCGTGGTCGATGCCCTTGTAGCGGAGCATCAACCCGGCGGCGCGGGCCGGGTGCGAGATGGCGATCGAGTAGAGCGTGACCTTCACTTGATAGGCAGCCTATGCCCCCTGGATACCAAGCTGGCGCATCCTCGTGAGGTTGTCCTCCACGACCGCGGTCACGGCGGAGAGCTTGCCGTCGGCGACGCGGAAGACGTAGACGTCATCCACGTCCTCGAACCGGCGCCCGGTCGGCGGGTTGCCGCGCCATTCGCCCCGGTGGGTGCCGGAGCACTTGAAGTGGCCGACGACCTTGTCGTCTTCGGCGACCAGGTCCTGGACTTCCATCCGGAAGTCCGGAAAGGATCCGCGGAACGGGCCGATCCAGCT
>DASQXU010000371.1:0-2044 GCA_035639555.1 Thermoleophilaceae bacterium | reverse complement strand
GAGAATCCGACGCTACCCTCGCCCGCGGAGCGGCGAGGGCCAGCGTCCTCCCCAAGACGAGTCGGTCCTCGTCGCAGCGCGGAGGGTCGCTGGATTGGGCGTACGGGTGACGGCGGCCCTCCGCTCACCCTCGGTGATCTTGCCTTTAGCGGCCTCCGGGCACCCTCTGGGCCGGGCTTCGGGTGGGCGATCTCGGGAACGCGGGATATCGCCAAATGCTCCATAGACTGAGCCCATGCGGCCGCTGCTGGTCGCCTTCGCCGGCGGAGAGATTGGATCGTGGGCGGTCGAGCGCATTGAGACGGTTGCCGGGGCGCCACTCAAACCCGTGTCGCGACTGGCGATGATCGAGGGTCGGCCGCCGAGCGGCCTTGACGGAAGCTCGGCGTGGGTCCTGCGCGGAGTGACGAGCAACGAGCGCTATGTCTCACGCAGCGAGCACGACGCCTTGGCAGCGCAGCAGGAGGCACTTGGCCGCGAGGGCTCCACGCGAGCCGCGCTGATCCCGATCACGAAGTCAGGGGCCTGGTGGGAGCTGGCCCAGGACGAGCGCCGCCGGATCTTCGAGGAGCGCTCGCACCACATCGCGACCGGACTTACGTACCTGCCCGCGATCGCCCGCCGGCTGCACCACGGCCGCGACCTCGGCGAGCCGTTCGACTTCTTGACCTGGTTTGAGTTCGGCCCGGAACACGCAGACGCTTTTGAGGAGCTCGTCGGTCGCCTACGCGAGACGGAGGAGTGGGCCTACGTCGAGCGCGAGATCGACATCCGCCTCTTCCGAGGGCCGGCTCGACGACCTTAGGGGGTCGCTGTTCGGTGGCGGCCCGAGACGAGGGGGGGTCAGATCGCCCTCAGGTTTTTCTAAAGACTGCGGCAGGCCCGGCGCCGGCGAGCTCGCGTTCAGCGGCACAGACCGTGGGCTCGACGTGGCCGAGGTCCGCCGAGTCGGCGTTGATCTCGACGACGACGACGATCTGGTTCTCGTTGCACACGGCCTGGGTGTTGTAGCCCTGCACGTAGCCGCGCGGCGTCTTGACGCCGTGTGCGCCGGGATCACTATGTTGACCTCGCGTTCGGGCGTCGCGGACGGCGTGTAGGGCGTCGGCGATTTGCCGAACCGGCGGCCATCCCTCATTAGGTCGGCGATGAGGAGCGCCGGCGCGTCAGGCGCGGTCGACGAGGTCGCGCCGAAGGAGAGCCACGCCTCGAAGCGGCTTCGTCCTGCCGCTCGGCGGGATAAGGCTCGCTCGCCAGCTGTCGCCTTCCAAGCGCGGCGGCAGATGGCTCGCTGCTGCGCACTTTCGGAGACGGGAGTCGTCGGTAAGCCGGGCGCGGCGGCTAATTGCGCAGACGGCAACACGACCACTGCTCGGACCGCTCGATCCGTGCAGTTGGGGGAGAGTGAGCGGCGGCGGAAGATACGTCCGCGGTGGCGGCGTGCGTTGGTAGGGCCCGCGGACCCGGGCCGCAGTGGCGTCGCCGGCGCCCCGAGACACGCTGTCTGCCACCGTCAGGCGGCTGGTTCGGGACGACCCGGAGGGGGCGCCTCGGGCCTCGCCGCGGGTGCGCCTGGCCTGCCGGCCCGCCAGAGCGCGACGGCCAGCGCTCCCAGCCCCACGACCGTCGCCACGAGCCCGACAAGGGCGCCGGCGAATGGAATCAGGGCCACCACCCGCAGGATTGCCCAGCCGGCGAACAGCGCCACCCATGGCGAGCTCGAGCGATTGCGCAGCACCCGGCGCCCCGCCATCCAGGCGCTCGTCGCGTAGGCGACGAGCAGCACGGGAATCGCGGCCAACAACAGCGCGATGCCGAACGGGATGCCGACGAGCGTGACGAGCGCCAGGACCGCCAGCAGCGGCACGCCGATTGCGATCCCAACACCCCACGCGACCGTGGCGCCGAGGCGCTCGCGCACCGCCCGCTCCCCCGCGTACAGCGCGGCCGGCGCCAGCAGGACGAGCAGGGCGCCGACGATCAGGGTCGACACGGACACGGCCAGCCACCAGCCGAACAAGCTCACCCAACCCCACCCGTTCGC
>DASQXU010000370.1:0-2933 GCA_035639555.1 Thermoleophilaceae bacterium | reverse complement strand
CCCACGGTCGGCGGCGCCGGGCGTGATTACGATGCGCGCGGTGCGCGGGAGCGAGTACGTCTTCGCGGCGTTGCGATCGGAAGGCATCGACGCGGTGTTCATGGTTCCCGGTGGCCTGAACGACCAGTTCATGCCGCCCATGACGAGCACCCCGGGCGTGCGCACGGTGGTCGCCGCCCACGAGGGCGGCGCGGCCTACATGGCGGACGGGTACGCCCGCGCCTCCGGTCGGTTCGGCGTCGCCTTCGGCATTGGGGGACCGGGCGTGCTCAACATGGCCACGGCGCTCGCGTCGGCGCGCAGCGATCGGACTCGGGTACTCGCGATCTCGGGCGAGGTTCCGACGAGCCTCGAAGGGCGAGGGCTCTTCCAGGACGCCTCGGGCGCCGGGCTAGACGATCTCGACATCCTGCGTCCCACAGCGGGGCGCAGCCTCGCGGTGGAGAGTCCGGCCATGCTCGACCACCATCTCAAAGACGCGATCGCCCACATGCTCGCCCGCAATGAACCGGCGCACGTAACCATCCCCACGGACGTCCAGAGCGCGGAGATCTCCGGTACCTGGTCGACTCTCCCGGACCGGCAATACCGACCCCGCGAGATCGACGTGGCGGCGCTGGAGGGCGATGTGTGGCCGACGCTGGCCGGCTCATCGCGCGTCCTCGCCGTTGCCGGGGCAGAGGTGAGTGGCGGCGACGGCGCGGCCTCGTTGGCCGCCTTTGCCGAGCGCTACCACGTCCCGGTGGCGACCACGCTCTCCGCCAAGGGAGTCCTGCCCGAGGACCATCCGCTCTCGCTTGGCGTCTTCGGCTACGCCGGGAGCCGATGGGCTACCGAGGCGATCCTCGATCCGCGCGTCGAGGTCCTGCTCGTGCTCGGGGCCGATCTCAACCAGCGCAACACCCTGTACTGGGAGGAGCGCATGCGCCCCACCAGAGCGCTGATCCACGTCGCCGCCGACGCCACCCTGATCGGGCGAGTCTGGCCGTCGCTGCCGGTCATCGGCGAGCCGGCGGCCGCCCTCGCCGCCCTGGCCGGTGCCCACGGCGACGCTCCGGAGCGCTTCGTAACGAGCGCGCCGGAGCGCCGGGCCTTCCTCGACGAAGTCCGGGCGCGTGGCGACCGCTGCTACGCGCCCGAGCACGAGCACGCCGACTCCACGCCCATCCATCCCGCGCGAATGGTCGCCGAGCTGCGCAGGGCGGCACCGCCGGGGACGGTCCTGGCCGTCGACTCCGGCGCGCACCGGGCCTGGGCGGGCCATTACTGGTTGAGCGACGGACCGGGGCGCTACCTCACCGGCGCCAATCTGGGGCCCATGGGAGCGGCGCTGCCGCTGGCGATCGGCGCCTGGCACGCCCGCCCCGATTCGCCGCACGCCGTGGTCATCGGCGACGGCTGCATGCTGATGCACGGCCTCGAGCTCCACACCGCCGTTCGCCACGAGGTCCCGCTCGTCGTATGCGTGGTGAACAACGGGTCCTACGGCAACATCTGGTTCCGGGCCCGGACGATGGGCGAGGGCCCCAGCCGGCTGACCGACATCCCCGGGATCGACTGGGCCGCCGTCGCGAACGCCATGGGCGCCCGGGGCAGGCGCGTGACCGAGCCGGGCGAGCTGGGCGACGCCTTCGGATCGGCGTTCGCGTCCGCCGCGTCGAGCCGCCGCCCCCAGCTCGTCGACGTCCACGTAGACAAGACGGCCGAGAAGCCGACGACCCCGTGGACCCAAGCGATGCACGACTGGGAGGACCACCACTGATGGCCGGTCTGCCGGACCCCAGCGTTGAGCTAAGCGGCGACGACCTTTGCTGCCTACCGCGAGATGGCGGCACAACGAGGCGAGGCTGCACTCGGGCAGGTCTATGTGCGGATGTTCAACAACCCGACGTGGCCCGGTTGGTCGGCGGCCTGGGGGGCCAACTGCGCTACCACGGCGTGCTGCCGGGCGACGCGCGCGAGCTCGTGATCCTGCATGTGGCGCGGCGCATGGGCGTGGCTTACGAGTGGGTGCACCGCGTGCGACCCGCCCACGCCGCCGGGCTCGGCGCCGAGGTGCTCGAGGCCTTGGCAGCGGGCCGCGTGCCCGGCGCCCTGCGGGCCGATCAGCGCCCGGCGCTCGTCGCCGCCGACGCCGTGTTCGACCTGAGCTCGATCCCGCCCGAGCAGCAGGGGACCCTGGCGGCTGCGCACGGCACGGCCGCGGTCGTCGAGCTGGCGGCGCTCGTCGGCCTCTACCGGCTGATCGGCGGGATGGTTGCCGCCTTCGACATCGCGATCGAGTCCGACTTCGCGCCGTTTGTGCCGGCGTGGGCGCAGGAGGGCGCGCCGTCGTAGGCAGCGCTGCGCCGACGCTGGGCGTCGCAGGAGCCCGCACCACCCTGGCGCAGTTTCATGTAGCGAGATCGGGCGGCCTCAGCCAGGCTCCGACCAGCGCTTGCTGTGGCCAGTCAAGGTTCTCCGTGCCGTTCGGGTGCGGGCCGCCGGGCCTATGAAACGCCAAGCTTCCTGACTGCCTGCCGGCGCGCGCAAGTGGCTCCCACAGCGACCACGACGTCTGTTGCGCGGCCGCGATCGATCAGTGTTACGCCTTCACCTGCGACCGGCGGCTTCGATGTGACGCCCTTCGGCGGTCCTCACCGGCGCCCGAGCCGGACCACGGACGCCGCGGCGTCGGTCGTTCCCGGTTCGAGGTAGACCAACTCGAGCCTGCCGTTCGCGCGCAGCCTCCCGTTTATGGTCCCGTCCTCGTCCACGGCCCAAATGTGCCGCTTCGAGTCGACGATCGCATCGATCCGCTCGAACCTGCTCCAGCGTCCGCTGTTCTCGCGGTGGCGCTTCCTCCCGATCAGCGCGGCGCCCGAGACGCGATTGAAGAAGAGATCCCACTCGTCCGAGCGGAAGCGGTTGGCCTCGGCCCCGAACTTGGGTCC
>DASQXU010000369.1:0-2822 GCA_035639555.1 Thermoleophilaceae bacterium | reverse complement strand
AGCCATTGCTCCACACAACAACATCTACAGGCGACGCGTTGAACACCTGGATCGACCCCGCCGCCTCCCCCGCCGAAGCGGTGCTCACAACCGTCGCCTCCGGTACGGTGGTAACGGCCTCGCCGCCGCTGAGCTCGCCCGTCGCCGCAAGGATGCTCTCCTCGACCTTCGGGCCGAAGCCCCTCAGCGATCGGATGCGCTGGCCTTCGGCAGCGGCGCGAAGCGCCTCGAGCGAGTCGATCCCGAGCTCATCGAACAGCTGGCGGGCGCGCTTGGGCCCGAGGCCGGACAGGCGTGTGATCTCATCCATAAGAGTCCCCTCGCAACTCAACGACTCCAGTGTCCGACTCCGAACCCACAGGGGAGATGGCCGTGCGATCTCCGCGCCCGTCGCGGGACACCAAGATTTCGGTCAAACGTGGAACGTGCACACGACCCTCGACCTGCACGTAAACAACCGCTACGGCTCGAGAGCACGAGCGGGCGAGCCCTTCGACGCTCGCGCGAGAGTGTCTTTCCCTGCTGCCCCGCTGTGAATAGATCCGCGGGTCCAACTGTGATCCAGGGAAGGTCTGGATCCGAGATGGAGGGGATTAGGTCCCGCCCAGCTCCCCGCGCTCGGAGGCCGCTAAGACGGCTTCCCCACGGCGGGCGACGCGCAGCTTCTCGAGGATGTTGTGCACATGGTTCTTCACGGTTGCAAGCTCGATGCGAAGCGAGGACGCGATCTCCTTATTCGAGAGCCCACGGCTGATCAGGCGAACGATCTCCCGCTCGCGGCGCGTGAGCGCGGGCGCGTCGCGCCGGGTCTCCCGGGGAAGCGAGGCGGCCCGGCGGAGGAGGGCGGCCGTGACGGCGGGTGATGTGAGCACCTCGTCTTTGGCCGCCGCCTCGATCGCGTCAAGGAGCTCGGCCAGCGTTGCTTCACGCGAGACGAGGCCGGAAACGCCCGCTTCCGCCCACTGAACCACGTCTTCATCCGCCTCGCCCACTGCAAGCGCCACGATCCCGGCGCTCGGCCAACCGAGGCGGAGTGCGCGGGCCACATTGGTCCCTTCGGGCAAGGCCATATCAATCAACGTGATGTCCGGCGGCCGCGGCAGCGCCTCTAGCAGCGGCCTCGCAGCCGCGAGCGTCGCGGCGCCGCCGGTGAGGTGGAAGCGAGGGTCCCGCTCGACTGCATCAGCGATCCCCTCCCTGTAGAGGCGCACACGGACGAGCACGAATACCTCGATCCGACGCCGCACGAGCCCTTCGGCGTGGTTTCCCAAGATCTAGTCCTTTTCCGGACCAGTCGCTCTAGCGAGTTAAACCGAACGTAGTCACGGTGTCAACAAGATCGCGCTGTTCCCATCACCGACTGGGCTCTAGCGGGGCCACGCACCGCTTGAAGCTGCGGGTGCCCACCCCGAGAGCGCGGGCTTGGACGTGAGGGCCGGGTGAGCGCGCCGGCTGAAAAATCGGATCTCGCCCGATCCAGCGGGGAGGCCCCGAGTGATCACCGTCAGCCGCATGCTATGAGGACGCGCTCGCGGAAGCCCTCGAACGTCGGCAGCCCGTGGCGCGGCGCTTGAGCACCTTGACCTTGTTGATCACGCCCTCGGCGTAGCCGTTGGTGGTCGGCTCGTCGAAGTAGGCGAGGATTGATCTCCTCCCGCCAGAGGCGGATGCCGTGGGCAAAGGCGGCGAAGGAGGGGATCTGCGCGCGCTCGACGGCGGCGAGGAAGGCGTCGAGCCGACACGCGGCCTCGGTGCGATCGGCGGCCGCGTAGACCGCTCGAAACGCCTCCTTGAGCCCCCACGCCTCGGCGATGACAGGCTCGCGCTGGAAGAGCTCGAAGAGCTGCGCCGGTCGCGCTCTGAGAGCCGCTCGCGCCCCCCCAGCAGCCGGTGGCGGGAGCGGTAGAGCTCCGGACGCCAGCTGGCGCGGACGCCCTTGCGGCCCCCCGAGCGGCGGCTGCTCGCCGCCTGGTGCTGGCGCCGCGTCGAGCGCGAGCTCGGCGCCGCGCACGAGGTGGAACGGGTCGACCACGATCCGCGCCCAGGGCAGCTTGGAGCGAACCGCCTGCCGGTAAGCCTCGGAGGGATCGATCGAGACGACCTCGATCGCTCGCCGCCGCTCGTCGGGGAGCGAGCGCAGCCAGCGCTCCACCACGGGCCGCGAGCGCCCGTCGAGGACCTCGATCACCGCCCGGCGGTCGAGATCCGAGGCGACCGTGGCCAGCTCGCGGCCGCGCCGGTGGTGGGCCTCGTCGAGCGAGAGGCGACGGGTCGGCCGCCGCTCGCGCCGCTCGGCGAGCTCGTCGGCGGCGTCACGAAAGGCGCGCTGGACCTGATAGCGCGTGGTCCGCTCGCAGCGCGCCACTTCGGCGTGGGCGGCGCCGCCGACGACCCGCTCGCGCAGCCGCCGGCGATAGCGCCGCGTCACCCGCTGGCGCGAGGGCAGCTCGGCATGCGACTCGGTGAACGTGCGCCGACAGCCCTGGCAGCGGTAGCGGCGCTCTCGCCAGCGCAGCCAGACCGCCTTGCCGGCGATCGACAGATCGCGCACTCGGACCACCGGGCGCTCCTTGACGTCGAGGGTGCCGCGCCCGCAGCGCGGGCAGCATGCGGCTCGGGCGACCGGCTCGACCTCGAGGTCGAGCTGGTGGCGACCCTCGACGAGGCCTTCACCTCGAAGCCGTCCAGGCCGACGAGGCGGCTAACGTGGCCTTGCATCCGCTGTTCCTCCTGGCTCCGCGATTCACGATCACGCAGAGCCTTGTGAGGGCAGCGGATGTCTTTCTTCCTACGCCCTCAACCCCGGCGTTTCAGCAAGACCC
>DASQXU010000368.1:0-9522 GCA_035639555.1 Thermoleophilaceae bacterium | reverse complement strand
GGGCCGCCGCTCTGCGGCTCGCCTGGCGGGCCGCCGCTCGCGCCCGACGGCGCGACGTTGCTCTGACTCGACGCACCGCGGCCGCCTTCGCCTGCGCCCGGCGCTTGGCCGCCGCCCGCGCGCGCACGGTCTTCGGCCGCGCCGCCGATGGCGCCGGCGCCGCGGCGCCCCCGCTGGGCGCCGGGCGCGCGCTCGACCGGCCGGCGACCGAGGCGGCCGAAGCTACGGTGCCGCCCCCGCGGCCTGCGCCTGTCCGTCGTGCGGGGCGCTGGCGCTCCGGCGAAGGTCCGGGGCGCCACGCGGCGGCACCGCCGCTGACCCCGTGCCGAGCACTCTGCCCGGGTGGTGTATGGACGGGCCCCGCGTGGGCGCGCGGCTTCTTGACGTGACCCTTGGCATTGCCGGGGCTCGACGGCGGTTGGCCCTGGGGGATGCCGTCGCTTCGCGACTCATGGCCCTTGGCGCTCGCGACTCCCACGAGCAGGCCGGTGCCGGCAAGGCCGATCACTCCTGCCGTGGCAGCGAGGCGCAGGGGGAAAGCCGATCCTGGGTGAGGCTTCATTCGGTACCTTCTCCCTCGAAACCATCCTAACCCGGCCCTACGCGGCTCCGCGAGCCCTTCGGCCCACCGGGCGTTCCCCATGCACACACCTGGCTCGCATCTTCCGGGGAGGACGGTGCCCGCCGTCACGCCGCCCGGCTCCGCGCGCACGGTGCGGCGGCGCGGGCTGCCGGCAGCTGCGCCGGCGGCGATCCTGACCTGCGGCTGCCTGGCGCTCGGGGCGCTCTCGCTGCTCCTGTCGGCTGGGTTGACCATCGACCCGTGGGGGTGGGTTGTGTGGGGGCGCGAAGTGGCCCACCTGACGCTCGACACATCGGGCGGTCCGCCCTCGTGGAAGCCGCTGCCGGTGCTGTTCACAACCCCGCTCTCGCTGCTCGGCGGCGCGGCGCCCACCCTGTGGCTGCTGCTCGCCCGTAGCGCCGGGATCGGCGCGCTCCTGTTGACGTTCCTGCTCGCCCGCCGGATCGCGGGGTGGCCGGCGGGCATCCTCGCCGCGCTCGCCGTCCCCCTCCTTCCCGAGGCGATGCACGGTTTCCTCCACGGCTACTCCGAGGGGCTGCTGCTGTGCCTGGTGCTCGGAGCGGTCGAGCTCCATATCCGGGACCGGGTCGGGGCGGCCCTCGCGCTCGGGACGCTTGCCGCTCTAGACCGACCCGAGGCCTGGGCGGCCGCCGCGGCCTACGCGGGGTGGGCGTGGCGGCGCGGCCGGGTGTCACCCCGAGCGCTCGCCGCGGCGGTCGCGATCCCCCCGATGCTCTGGCTCGGCGGAGACCTCTGGGGGTCGGGCAACGCGCTGTACGGCGCCCGGTCGGCCCAGACGATCACGAGGGAGGCGCACGAGTCGGTCGGCAGCGTGCTCTCGCAGGGCTTTGGCGGCGGGTTGCTCGCCCTCCCGCTGCTGGCGGAGATCGCCGTCCTCCGGGCGCTGCCGCGCCGTGAGGGCGCCGTTCTCGTGCCCGCCGCCGTCGCCGCCGGCTGGATCGCCCTGGTGCTCGCGCTCACCGCGCTCGGCTATCCCGCGTCGGGGCGATTCCTCGTTGCACCCGAGGCGCTCCTGTGCACGCTAGCCGGAGCCGGAGGGGTGGCCCTCGTGGCGGCGGCACGCGGGCGGCCGGCCGCGACCGTGGCCGCGGCCTGCGTGCTGCTCGCCGCCTGCGCCTGGCCGGCGATCGGCCGCTGGCCCGCCGTGTCCGGCGAGGCCTCGGCCGCGGGCCCGGAGGCGCGCCTTCAGGACGGGCTGCGGGCGGCCGCCCGGCCGCTGCGCCCGGTGGCCCGCGACGGGGCGCGGTTCGGCGTGCCGGTCGAGTACCACTGGAACCGGAGCGCGATCGCCTGGGAGCTCCACCTCCACCTGGACGCCGTGCGCGGGGTTCCCGGGCGGGGCGCCCCGTACGCCGTGGTGCTGATCGGGCCCCGCGCCACCACGTCCGTGGAGCGGCGAGCGGGCTGGCGAGTGTGCACCTTCAGGGGCCGCGCCCGCGACGCCTCCGCGCTCGTACCGCTCCTTCGTGCCTGCGCGCACGGGCTGCGGTGAGCAGGTCGCCATGAGACCGGCGATTACTCAAGAAATCTTGACTGGGTCTACCTCCTTTGGGATAGCGCTGCCCCAGAAGAGTCAGGGAGCGGCGCGCAGGAAGCGGGTCGGGCGGTTGCGCGCGCCCGAGGCGCGGGCCTCGAATGTCCCGCCAAGAGCCGGCGGCGTGCATAACCCTGCCCGCCCCCGCGATCGCGCCACGTGTGCCGGGTTATGCACCCACCGCCCGCGCCAGGTGCGTCCTCACCGTCTCCTCCGCGATTGCCCCGCTTACGGCGGCGCTAGTCGCGGGTACGCGTTGAACCGTCGGCTGCGCATCTGGCGGCGGAGCTCCCGAGCACTGCGGGGGTAGTAACGCAGCGCGTACTTCGGCGGGAGGAGCGCGCCCTGGTTGTACATCTCGAGCTTCACCCGGCGGTGGCGCCGGATCCAACGGAAGAGGCGACGGATGAAGCGCGGGTCCTCCCGGCCCCAGAGCGACCACTCCACGTGGGCGAACGGCTTCCTCCGCCACTGGCGCGCGCGGTAGAAGCGCTCCAGGGCCCAGAAGCTCGAGCTCCCGGCGAAGAAGCTGGTGCCGACCCAGTCGACGTACCGGGCTCCCGGCCAGTACGCGCGTGCACGGTTTCCCGGCCGGTCCGGCAGGCCGACGGTGAACGGCGTCCAGAGCAAGGCCACCCTCGCCCGCGCGAGGTCCGTGCGAGTGGTCAGGACCGGCGGCAGCCGAAGGCGACCCAGCGACCGGTTGATCCTCGCGACGTTCCCGCCCCTCAGCAGTAGGGCCATCCGGCGCCAGGCCTGGCGAAAGGCCCGGGTCGAGTATGCGCGACCGCGGCGCGAGCCGTTTCCGTTGTAGGCGCAGTAGGGATTGTGAAAGTTGTTCATCTCGCCCAGGGGTCGGACGTAGACCACCTGCCTGCTTGCGGCGATCAGGTCGCCCAGGGCGATGAGATAGGCATCGCTCGCACCGAGCGCGATCCCCCGAGGGCTGATGACCTCGGGGCCGTCCTGGAGCCCGCCGACCGAGGTCGAGAGCTGGAACATCGCGCGAGCGCCTTGGCTCGCCGACCTGGGGATCAGCGATGCCTGCCAGCGAAGATCGCCGCCGGTCGGCGAGACCCATTCCGGGGTGAAGAAGTAGCCGTAGACGGCGGGGCGCCGGCCGGAGAGCCTTGCGAAGTCAGCCATGTTCGCCACCGTGTAGCCGCCCACCCCGCCGTGGAAGGTCTTCCCAGTCCGTGGTGCATAGGGCGCCGAGGACGCCGACGCTGGGATGGCGGCCACGATGAGGACCGCCGACAGGGCAATCCGGCGCGGGCGAAGCAAGGCGGGCAATTCTCCCAAGCCTGCGGGTGCGCGGCAAGTGGAACCGCCCGGGAGCAGTTTCGAGGTGGGCCGTGCTGGGCTCGAACCAGCGACCTCCGGCTTGTCGAGCCGGCGCTCTCCCACCTGAGCTAACGGCCCTCGGGTCGGGGCGAGAATAGCAGCGGGGACGATCCCTCAGGCCGGGCGGCACCCTGCCCCGCGCCGGGTGTGCGGAAGGGCACAACGCGCGGGCGGCGGCCCCGGGTTTGATCGCCACGCCCCGGGTACCGTGCAGGTAAGGGAGCTGTGACGTTCCGGATTCGGTGCTAGCTACGCTAGCCGCCGAAGCTGCTAATCTGTTAGCAGCTGCCACGTACCCGAGTCCAAGGAGAGTGTCACCGTGGCTACCCAGACCAAGCAGGCCGGCGCCGATAGCCAGCAGCGCATCGAGGAGAGCGTCGAGCGCATCCGCCACCTCAACGAGCGGATCCTCGAGAGCTCGAGGAAGGCCGGCGCCGCGTACGTCGACGCGTACGAGCGCGTGCTCCAGAGCCTCGCCGACTTCGAGGAGCGGGTCGGTGGCGCGAGCCAGGTGGAGTGGATCTCCGCCCTCGCCCAGGCGCACGCGGACTTCACGCGCGAGATGACGCGTGCCTACACGTCGGCCGCCCGCGACTTCCTCAAGTAGAGGCGCGGCGACCAGCGTAGGCAAGGGGCGGCCCACGGGCCGCCCTTTTGCTTGCGGGCGTCCCTAGCGCGCGCTCCAGCCGAGATCCATCGGAACGGCGGCGCCGCTGAATGCACGGCCCTCCTCCCCCATGAGCAAGGCGACCACGGCGGCCACCTCCTCCGGCTCGATCAGTCGCTTCACCGCGTGCGGCGCCAGTATCACTCCCTCGAGGACCTCCTCCTCCGGCATGCCGTGGGCCCGGGCCTGGTCGACGATCTGTCCCTCCACGAGCGGCGTGCGCACGAAGGCGGGGCAGACGGCGCTGGCGAGCACCCCCCGCTCCGCCCCCTCGAGGGCCAGCGTCTTGACCAGCCCGAGGAGCCCGTGTTTGGCCGACACGTAGCCGGCCTTGAACGGCGAGGCGACGAGCGCGTGGACGGACGCGATGGCGATGAAGCGCCCGTCGCCTGAGTCGGCCAGCGCGTCGAAGCCGTAGCGCGCGAGGAGGAACGGGCTCGTCAGCAGGATCGCGAGGAGCGCGTCCCAGCGGTCCTCGGGGAACTCGCGAATCGGGGCCACGTGCTGGAACCCCGCGTTGGCCACCACGGCGTCGAGCCGGCCGAAGCGCTCGAGCGCGGCCTCGACCGCACCGCGGTTGCCCTCGCGGGTCGTGAGGTCGGCGGCGTGCGGCTCGCCGGGACCGCCGGCGTCGGGGTTGAGGTCGACGGCCAGCACGCGCGCCCCGTCGGCCTCCAGGCGGGCCGCGATCGCCCGCCCGATCCCGCTCGCCGCCCCCGTGACGATCGCGCTCCGTCCGGACAGATCGGGCATGGCTTGATGTTTACCCGTCGGCGTGTGCGCATATCCTTATGTGCCATGACCGCCTTTGGCGCCCCGCGGCGGGCATCCGGAGCGGCGCTGGCCGAGCGGATGGTTGAAAGCTCAGTGGCGACTTGGGCGGCCACGCTCGAAGGCCTCACCGGGTACTGGGCGGGCGCGATCGAGCGCCGGGCCACTCCTCTCGATCTCGTGACCGACGCGGCGCGCTTCTGGGCCGCGGTCATGCGGCGACGCCCGCCGCAGTGGGCGAGCCCGCACGAGGTTGTGCTCGAGACCCCGCTCGCACGCCTGCGGGACTTCTCCCAGCGCTCGCGCGCGCCGGTCGTCCCCACCCTGGTGCTCCCACCCCAGGCCGGTCACGACTCCTGCATCGTCGACTACAGCCCGGGGCAGAGCCAGATGGGCACCATTCGGGAGGCGGGCCTGAAGCGGGCGTGGGCCCTCGACTGGATCGCCGCCAACCGGGACACGCGCACCGCTTCGATCGAGGACTACCTGGCGGTGGTGGAGCGGGCGGTGCTCGCCGTCGGCCCCCCGGTCAACCTCATCGGCGACTGCCAGGGCGGCTGGCTGGCGGCGATCTACGCCGCCCTCCGACCGGAGCACATCAACACGCTGACCGTCGCCGGCGCCCCGATCGACTTCCACGCGGGGGGCGGGGTGATCGCCGAGTGGGTGGCGTTCCTCTGGGGCCTCGGGGAGATGTCGTTCTACCGGGCCGTGGTCGGAGCCGCCGGCGGGGTGCTCCCGGGGCGGCGAATGCTCGCCGGGTTCGTGGGCATCAAGCCTGAGAACGAGATCGCAAAGCACCTCCAGCTGCTCGCCACCCTCCACGACCGCGCCGCGGTCGAGCGCTACCGCGAGTTCGAGGACTGGTTCAAGCGCACCCAGGACATCCCCGGGCCGTTCTACCTCTGGATCGTCCAGCACCTCTTCCGCCGCAACAGCCTCATTCGGGGGGAGCTCGAGATCGGCGGCGAGCGCGTCGATCTCGGCCGCATCGCGGTCCCGCTCCAGCTCCTCGCCGGCGAGAACGACCACATCACGCCGCCCGGCCAGGTCTTCGCCCTGGAGGCCGCGGTCTCCACCCCCTCCGCGCAGATCCTCAAGGACGTGACGAGCGGCGGTCACCTCGGGCTCTTCATGAGCCGCGCCGCCCTGCGCGATCACTGGCCCCCGCTGCTCGCCCGCGTGCGCGAGCACTCCGGCTAGCGGCCTCGCCTAGCTCGACCTCCGCCGGCGCCGTCCCCGCCGACCCGCGGTCTCGGCCACCAGCGCCTCGTAGATCTCGATCAGGGACCGGCGCTGGCGCTCGGTGAGTGCGGGGTCGGCGCGGATCGCCGCGACGACGTCGCTCTCAGGCTCGTCTTCGTCCAGCAGCCCGGCCTGCTCGTAGAGCGAGTCGGCGGACATCCGCAGGGTGCGCGCGATGGCGTCGACCACGCGGTCGGACGGCTCACGCAGGCCACGTTCGATCTGCGAGAGGTAGGGGTTCGAGATCCCGACCATCGCGGCGAGCTGCCGCATCGACAACTCGTTGAGCTCCCGCTGGCGACGGATGATCTCCCCGAGGGTGGGAGTTTCCTCATCCGCCACCGCGCCAGCATAGTGCGAGCGCATAACACGAGGCATGCGTGGGTAACCCAGTAGTCGATGGCCAGAGACGACTCGCCCACTCCCGAGGACCAGGTCCGCCGCCTCTACGAGGAATCCGAGGCGCGAACCGCCAAGGCGATGGAGCAGCTCGTGAGCCGGGACAGCTTCGGCGAGCTCCTCGCGCGCACCACCGAGAACGCCATGGCCCTGACCAAGCTCGGGTTCGACGCGATGGACCTCGTGGTGCGCAACCTCAGGATTGCCGGCCGGCGCGACGTCACGAACCTCGGCCGGCAGCTCGCCCGCACCGAGGACAAGCTCGAGACGGTGCTCCAGGAGGTTGAGAGGCTGCGGGACGAGCTGCGCGACGCCGAACGTAACCGCGCGAGCCAGGACGGCGGCGGTGCCTCCGACCGCTCGGGCTCTCGGTCCGAGTCGCGCTCGCGCGCCCAATGAACGCTCTCGAGCGCCTGACCCGCGCCCCGGTAGCCGCCGTCGAGTGGACGAACCTCATCCTGACCCAGGATGAGGCGATGATCGGTGCCACGCCGCGGGACGTCGTCTGGACGCACCGGAAGACGACGCTCTACCGCTACCGCTCGCAGAACCGGCGCCACCCGCTGCCCGTCCTGCTCGTCTTCGCGTTGATCAACCGGCCGGCGATCTTCGACCTTCGACCCGGGCACTCGTTCGTCGAGTTCCTGCTCGACGAGGGGTTCGACGTCTTCCTGATCGACTGGGGGATCCCCGAAGACGAGGACTCCGACATGGGGCTCGACTCCTACGTCCTCGACGAGCTCCCGTGGGGCATCCGAGAGACGCTGCGGTCAGCCGGCCAGGAAGAGCTCACGCTGCTCGGCTGGTGCATCGGCGGGACGCTGTGCGCGATGCACGCGGCGCTCGAGCCCGACGGGCCCACGCGCAACCTCGTCCTGTTGACCACCCCCGTCGACACGACCGGCTCGCTTTACGCGAACTGGGTGGCGCGCGACTCCTTCGACCCTCAGCTGGTCACCGAGACCTACCCGTCGGTGCCCGGGCGCGCGGTCGACTGGGCCAACAAGATGATGAAGCCGGTCACCAACTACTGGACCACCTACCGCAAGCTGTGGCACGACGTGCTCGACGGCAAGGATCGCCGCGTCGCCTACCAGTCGATGGCCCGCTGGGTGGCCGACAACCCGCCCTTCCCGGGTCGCGCCTACCGCGACTGGCTCACGACGATGTACAAGCGCAATGACCTCGTCCGCGGGCGCATTCGGGTCCGCGGCCGGCGCGTCGACCTACGCCGGATCCACCAGAACCTGCTGCTCGTCACCGCGGGCGCGGACCACATCGCGCCGCGACCGGGAACGCTTCCCCTCCTCGACCTCGTCTCCAGCGAGGACGTCCATCACCTCGACCGACCGGGAGGCCACATCGGCCTCATGGCGGGGTCGGCGGCGCGGAAGGAGATCTGGCCCGACATCGCGGGGTGGCTCGCCGAGCGTTCCGGGTAAGGCCGGCTCGAGGGGAAGGCGCCTTCTTCGGAGATAGGAGGAGTGATGAGCACAGTCGAGACTAAGGCCCCGCAGGCCGCCGGGACGGGGCCCCGCGACCTCGAGGGGCGCGTCGCCCTGGTGACCGGCGGCGCGCGGGGAATCGGGGCGGCGATCTCACGCAGCCTGGCCACGGAGGGTGCGATCGTGGCCGCCGGCTACAGCTCGCGCAAGGAGGTCGCCGAGAAGTTCCAATCCGAGCTTGCCGGCGAGGGCGCGACGGTCAGCATCCACCAGGGCAACATCGGCGTGGCCGACGACTGCGAGCGCGTGGTCCGTGAGGTGATCGAGACCCACGGCCGGCTGGACATCCTCGTCAACAACGCGGGCATCACGGCCGACAAGCCCGTGCTGAAGATGGAGCGCGACGCCTGGGAGAAGGTCCTGCAGGTGAACCTCTCGGGCGCGTTCTACACGTCGCGGGCCGCCCTCGAGCACATGCTCGAGCGGGGCTCCGGGCGCATCGTCTTCATCTCATCGGTGATCGGGGAGATGGGGAATGTCGGGCAGGCGAACTACGCGGCGTCGAAGTCTGGGCTGTTCGGCCTGGCCAAGACGATGGCCCGCGAGGCCGCCCAGCACCTGAAGAAGCAAGGGAAGCTAGATGGCAATGAGCTGGGCGTCACGGTCAACTGCGTGGCCCCCGGGTTCATCGAGACCGAGATGCTCGCGACCGTCCCCGACAAGGTGCTGGACAAGATCAAGGCCCAGATCCCACTCGGGCGTCTCGGCCGCCCCGACGAGGTCGGGCGCGTCGTGCACTTCCTCTGCGCCGACGGCTCGAACTACATCACCGGCCAGGTCTGGAACGTGAACGGCGGGATGGAGATGTAGGTCTGGTTGATGGTGGCTAGTTGCTGGTAAGCGAGAGGGCCCCGATCCGGGGCCCTCTCGCTTTGGGATTTAGGCCGCGCTCAGTCCTCTTCCTTCTGCCGGTCCTTGACCTTGGACTGGAGCTGCTCCATCACCGACGGGTCGCGGAGCGTGGTGACGTCGCCGAGCTCGCGCCCCTCGGCGATGTCGCGCAGCAGGCGACGCATGATCTTGCCCGAGCGGGTCTTGGGCAGGTCGTCGGCCCAGATGATCCGCTTCGGCCGCGCGAGCTTGCCGATCCGCGTCGCCACGGTCTCGCGGATGTCCTGCACGAGCGCGTCGTCGCCCTCGCCCTGGTCGCCCTCGAGGGTCACGAAGGCGCAGATCGCCTGGCCAGTGTCCTCGTCGGACTGGCCGATGACCGCGCACTCCGCCACCTTCGGGTGGGCGACGACTGCCGACTCGACCTCGGCGGTGGACATGCGGTGCCCGGAGACGTTGACCACGTCGTCGATGCGGCCGATGATCCAGAAGTAGCCGTCCCCGTCGATCCGGGCGGCGTCGCCCACGAGGTAGGTCTCCTTCCCGAACCGCTCGAAGTAGGTCTCGACGAAGCGGTCCTCGTCCTTGTAGAGGGTCCGCAGCATCCCCGGCCACGGGCGCT
>DASQXU010000367.1:0-4937 GCA_035639555.1 Thermoleophilaceae bacterium | reverse complement strand
ATTCCGAATATGGCAACCGCCACGTTCTCGCCGGCGAGCTCGAGGTTCACGTCGTCGATCTCGCGCAGCCCATCGGCCAGCTCATAGCCGCTCGCCCCGGTGCCCCGCACGTCGATCACCAGGCGCAGCGGGTCGTAGGCGTACACCCCCGGGGCGCCGGCCAGGCGCTCGTCGAGCACGTCGAGCCCCGGGATCGCGCGAATCGCCTCTCGGGCCCGATCCAGCGCCCGAAGCGTCTCGCCGAGCAGCTCGTCGCCCCGCGTCGCGGCCTGGCTGCGCGCGACGTCGAGCGAGCCGGTGAGCAAGGAGTTCGGGCTGGTCGACTCGACCAGCGTCACGCACCGGTCCACCACATCCTCGTCGACCAGGGCGCCGTGGCCGAGGTGGATGATCGCCGACTGGGTGAGGCTGCCGACGATCTTGTGGAGGCTCGAGACGACGAGGTCGGCCCCGAGCTCGAGCGCCGGCGCCGGGAGCCCCCCGCCGAACCTCAGGTGGGCGCCCCAGGCCTCGTCCACGACGAGCGGGACGCCGTGCGAGTGAGCTACTTCGGCAAGCCCCTCCACGTCCGCCACCGCCCCGAAGTAGGTAGGCGAGACGACCGCGGCCCCGACCGCTCCGGGCGCCTCCCCGAGCGCGCGGTCCAGCGCCTCCGGGGTTGGGCAGTGGGCGATGTGGAGCTCGGGGTCGAGCTCGGGGGCGAGGAAGCGGGGGCGAAGCCCGGAGAGCACGAGCGCGTCGATCGCGCTCGAGTGGGCGTTGCGCTGGATCACGAGCTCCCGCCCGAGGTGGGCCAGGGCGAGCAGCGCGACGTGGTTCCCCTGCGATGCCCCGTTCACCAGGAACCAGCTGCGCCGGGCGCCGAAGGCGCGGGCGGCGAGCTCCTGAGCACGCTGGAACGGCGTTGGCTCCGGACCGGCGTCGATGCCGTAGACGAGGGCGGGGATGTCGATGGCGAGGGCGGCCTCCCCCACCGCCTCGCGCAGCCGGGGATCGGCGCCGGGGCCGCCCTTGTGACCGGGGACGTGCAGGCGGCCGGGGCCGCGCGCGGCATAGGCGCGGAGCGCGTCGAGGTAGGGCGTCTCCTCCTGGCCGGCCGGGCCGCCATCCGGGCGACGCCGCCGGAGCGCCGGCTTGACGCGCCTCGAGACCGCCATCGTGGCCGAGTCTACGTCAGGGCTTGTCGGGCGAAGCGGCGTCGAGCGCGGCGGCCGCCGCCTCCTCCGGGCTGCCAGCCCGGACGACGGCCTCCACCTCGCCGCCCGGGTCGCGGGCGAGCCGCCAGGTGCGCAGACCGACGACCGTCTTCCCGGCCTTGAGGGCGAGGCCGATCTCGGAGAGGGTGCCGAACCCTCCGCCGACGGCGACCAGGGCGTCCGCCGCCCGGACGACCAGCGCGTTGCGGGCCTCCCCCAGACCGGTCGGCACCGCGATCTCGACCCACGGGTTTGCCGCCCGGCGATCCAGGCCGGGGAGGATCCCGACCGTGGTGCCGCCCGCCTCTCGGGCCCCGCGGCACGCCGCGGCCATCACCCCGCCGAGCCCGCCGCACACGACGACGGCCCCCGCGCCCGCGAGCTCACGCCCGACCCGCTCGGCCGCCTGCTCGGCGTCGGGGTCGGCGTCCCCCGGCCCGACCACCGCCACATAGCGCCGGACGCTCGGGCCGGGGGCTCCCCCGGGGCTCGCGCCGGGCGCCACGAGGCCGTCAGCGGACGACGAAGTTCACGAGCTTCCCCGGGACCACCACCGTCTTGACGATCCGGCGGCCGTTCAAGCGGGCGGCGAGCTTGTCCGAGCGGCGGGCGAGCTCCTCGAGCTCCTCCCGCGTGGCGTCCGCCGGCGCCTGGAGCCGGTCGACCAGCTTGCCGTTCAGCTGGACCACGAGGGGCACGGTGTCGGAGACGAGCAGCGCCGGATCGGGCTCGGGCCACGGCTCCTCCCAGACCCGGCCGCCGGTCATCAGCTCGTAGACCTCCGCCCCCAGGTGCGGGGCGAAGGGGAAGATGAGCGAGCCGGCGGTGGCTACCGCGAACCGCAGCTGGCCGACGCCCTCTGCGGTCGCGTAGAGCGCGTCCTTGTGGCGGTAGACCTCGTTCACGAGCTCGATCACGGCGGCGATCGCCGTGTTGAACGAGAAGCGCTCGCAGTCGCGCGTGACCTTGTCGATCGCCCAGTGGGCCTTGCGCAGGACGTCGCTCGGCTCGCCCTCGACCGGCGCCCCCGGAGGCGTCAGCTCCGCGACCTCGGCCGCGACCCGCCACAGCCTGGCGAGCTGCCGGTGGATCCCCGCGATGCCCTCGTCCGACCAGTCGGCGTCCTGGCCGGGAGGCCCGATGTAGAGCACGTAGCAGCGGGCGGTGTCCGCGCCGTAGCGCTCGACGTAGTCGCGCGGGGAGACGACGTTGCCCCTCGACTTGGACATCTTCGCCCCCTCGCGGGTGACCATCCCCTGGGTGAACAGGCGGGCGAAGGGCTCCTCGATGTCGAGCAGCTCCATGTCGGCCAGGGCCTTCGTGAAGAACCTGGCGTACATGAGGTGCAGGATCGCGTGCTCGACGCCGCCGATGTACTGGTCGACCGGCATCCAGAGGCGGAGCACGTCGCGGTCCCATGGCGCGCGGTCGTTGCGTGCGTCGCAGTAGCGCAGGAAGTACCAGGAGGAGTCGACGAACGTGTCCATCGTGTCGGTCTCGCGCCGCGCCGCGCCGCCGCAGCGCGGGCACTCGGTGCGGACCCAGTCCTCGGCCGCGGCCAGCGGCGGGCGCCCCTTCGGGGCGTAGTCCTCGACGTCGGGCAGCTCGACCGGCAGCTGCTCATCCGGCACCGGCACGGTGCCGCAGCGCTCGCAGTAGAGAATCGGAATCGGGCAACCCCAGTAGCGCTGGCGCGAGAGCAGCCAGTCGCGCAACCGGTAGTTCACCGCCCGCCTCCCGAGCCCCTCGGCCTCGAGCCAAGCGACGATCTGCTCGTAGGCCTCGCGGTTGTTGATTCCGTCGAAGCGGCCGCTGTTCACCATGGGGCCGTCTCCCATGTAGGGCAAGTCGCCCCCCTCGATCACCCGCCGGATCGGCAGGTCGAACTTCCTGGCGAACGCGTAGTCGCGCTCGTCGTGGGCGGGGACGGCCATGATCGCGCCGGTGCCGTACTCCATCAGGACGTAGTCGGCGACGAACACCGGGATCTGCTCGCCGTTGACCGGGTTGGTCACCGTCCGGCCGAGCGGCAGGCCGGTCTTGTCGCGGTCCTCGAGGCCGCGCTCCTCGGCCGACTCGGTGAGCGCCCGGGTCACGTACTCCCGGACCTCCGCGGCGTCGCTCATGCGCAGCACGTCGGGGTGCTCGGGGGCCATGACGAAGAAGGTCGCCCCGAACAGCGTGTCCGGGCGGGTGGTGAACACCGGGTAGTCGGTGCCGAGCTCCTCGCAGCGGAAGACCGCCTCGGCCCCCTCGGAGCGGCCGATCCAGTTCTCCTGCATCACCTTCACGTGCGCCGGCCACTCGATCGTCTCGAGGTCGCGGAGCAACCGCTCGGCGTAGTCGGTGATCCTGAAGAACCACTGCTCCAGCTGGCGGACCTCGACGCGGGCGCCGCAGCGCTCGCAACGCCCCTCGATCACCTGCTCGTTGGCGAGCACCGTCTGGTCGTTGGGGCACCAGTTGACCGCGGCCTCCCGGCGGTAGGCGAGCCCTCGCTCGTACAGCCGCAGGAAGATCCACTGCGTCCAGCGGTAGTAGCTCGGCTCCTGGGTGCCGAACTCGCGCGACCAGTCGATCGAGATGCCCCACTCCCGGAACTGGCGCCGGAACTCCTCGATCGAGGCCTCGGTCGACTCGCGCGGGTGCTGACCGGTCTGGATGGCGTGGTTCTCGGCGGGGAGCCCGAAGGCGTCGTAGCCCATCGGGTGAAGCACGCGGTAGCCGTGGCGCCTGCGGACGTGCGCCACCGCATCGCCGATCGAGTAGTTCTTGAGGTGCCCGATGTGGGGCTCGCCCGAGGGGTAGGGGAGCATCTCGAGGACGTACGCCTTGGGCGCGCCGACCTCGGTGTTCGAGACCTCCCAGGTCCGCTCACGGTCCCAGACCGCCTGCCACTTTGGCTCGATCAGCTTCGGGTCGTAGCGCTCCACCGTCCGGAGGTTACCCGCGCCGCCACCGAGCTCGGTCGCGCCGACCGGACCGTCTGGGAAGATCCGCGCGCATGAGCGACGATCCCCGCCCGTCCGCGGCCGAGGCCGCAGCGAAGCAAGTCGAGGCGATCGTCGGGGCCGCCAACGCGGCGGCCGCCCAGCTGAGGGGCGACGCCGAGCGCGAGGCGGAGCGCATCCGCGCGGAGGCCGACGCGCAGGCCGCCGCGATCCTCACTCAGGCGAGGCAGGACGCCGAGCGTGAGCTCGAGACCGCCCGGCGGCGCGCCCTCGCCCTGGAGGAAGACTCGAAGCGCGAGGCGGCACGCACGGTCGAGCAGGCCCGCGGGGAGTCCGCCCGCGTCCGGGATCAGACCCGCCGGGCGGTCCAGGGCCGGGTGGAGGCCGCCGAGGCCGCGGCCCGCGAGGTGCTCGAGGAGGCCCGCGACCTGAGCAGGGGCCTGCGCCGGCTGGCCGAGGTCCTCGGCGAGCACGGCGAGCGCATCCTGCGCGAGGTCGAAGTGGCCCACAAGCGGATGCAGGCCGATCTGCGGGTCGCGCCCGAGCTCCAGCCCGAGCCCGCGCCGAAGCCCCGCCGAGCCGATCGGACCGAGACCGGCACGGCGGATCTCGAGGTCCCCTCCTGGGTGAGGCGCTGAGGCCGGGCAGCGGCCGACCGGTCCGTCGCGGCCGCTTTCGGGCCCTGGGCGGCCGGCGTGCGAGGTCGGCTCGCCTAGGGCCCGCCCGCCGCGCTCGCGGCCGTCGGCAGCGAGCGTTCGGGCGGGCGGCGTTCGGGCGGGCGGGGCGGGAC
>DASQXU010000366.1:0-2763 GCA_035639555.1 Thermoleophilaceae bacterium | reverse complement strand
CGTCGCGGGATGGCCACCGCGCGGCCAAGAACTCGTATGTCCGCCGACCGAACAGCTGCGCCTCGGCGCCCAGCGCCTCATCGAACAGCCTCTTGCCGGCCTCGGCGCGGTCCGTGACCTTGCCGCCCCAACCGCCGTGCTTGAAGCCCTCGACACCGGAAGGGTCCTCGATGACTCCATCGAGCGAGACGTTCTCGCTGATGACGATCTTCCCCATTTCGGTCCTCCATTCGTCGGCGGTTGCCAGTTAAGACACCGACGGTGGCGAACGGAACGGCCGGTCGCCCACCGGCCCTCGGTCAGGCAACGGTTCACCTTGGTGTCCCATCAGATTGGCCTGTCCTCCCGGGCCGTCCCAGCGGCAGCGCGCCCCGACGCGAGTGTTTGTGGCCCGGAGCGGTCGCCGGCCGGTGTTCGCGATGGGTTTCGCGCGGGCGGCCGCCGTTGGCTTCGAGCCGCCTGGGGGATGGTCCTGGATCTCGTCGCGGAGGACGTGGACGACGACGCGGATTGCTGGGGGGCTGATGTATTGAGCACCTGCTCTTCAGGGACCGCTGGGTCCGTCGGCGGGCTAAGCGGCTTGGAGCATCTCTGCTTCTTTGCCGGGCGAGAAGGAGATACGGGGTCATCCGCCCCTTGCCCTTGACCTCGATGGTGCCGCGCAGGCGGAGCCGGTAGCCGTGTTTCAGGCGTTCGTAGGTCCGCTCGCTGAACTGGATCGTGCCGGGAGCGGCGTGGGATTCCATGCGGCTGGCCGTGTTGACGGTGTCGCCCCAGAGGTCGTAGATGAATTCTGCGCGCCCGATCACGCCGGCCACGACCGGCCCGCTATCGATACGGATCGGCACCTCGACGGGCTTCCCGTCTCGGCTGCGACTTGCTCCATCTCGCCAGCAGGCTGGCGACGAGCAACAGCCAGGCAATGCCGATCTTGAATGCCTGCCGGCTCGTCATCCCGCCGTGGTCGATTCAGTCGTCTTCTCGGCCAGCCGCCACTCGGGCCAACCGTCCTCGAGGCGCTGCGCCCGATGGCCCTTGGCGCGCAGGCGGCGGACGGCGTCGTGCGCGTAGGCGCAGATCGGCCCGCGGCAGTAGGCGACGATCTCACGGTCGGCCGGGAGCTCAGCGAGCCGGTCCTCGAGCTCCTCGAGCGGGATCGAGCGCGCCGCGTCGATGTGGCCGGCCTCGAACTCCTCGGCCGGTCGAACGTCGATCAGCACCACGTCGCCTTTGCGCAGCCGCTCGATGAGCTCGTCGCGGCCGATGGCGTCGACTTCCTCACCGAGATACTCGCGCGCGGCCCGCTCGACCTCCGCGAGGCGCCCCACCGAGGCGTCACGCAGCGACAGCCAGAGTGAGAGGACCTCCTCGCCGGCGAGCGCGTAGCGGACGCTCGTGCCCTCGCGCGTGCGGGTCACTAGCCCCGCGGAGTGCAGGGCTTGGAGGTGCTGGGAGGCGTTCGCCGTGGACTGCTCGCTGGCGCGCGCCAGCTCGTCGACCGTCCGCGGTGCCTGGGCGAGCAGGTCGAGCATCTCAAGCCGGCGCGGGCTGGCAAACGCCTTGCCCATCAGCGCGATGGCCTCGAAGAGCGCCTGCTTCTCCGCTCGGGTTGACATTGTTGCTATTCAATAGATCTCTTGATAACTTGTCAAGTATGTTCTTCCGACAGCTGCTCAACGACGACACCGCCTGCGCCTCGTATCTGTTCGGCTGCAAGACGAAATCGCGCTTCGCCGTCGTCGATCCGCACGTCGATCTGGTCGACGACTACGTCGCCGCGGCGGAGGAGCAGGACGTGCCGATCGTCGCTGTATTCGAGACGCACGTGCACGCCGACCACGTCTCCGGCCTCCCCCACCTCGTCGAGCGGACCGGCGCGACCGCCTATCTGCCCGAGGGCGCGGGCGTCGAGCTCCCCCACACCGCGCTGGTCGACGGCCAGGTCGTGGAGCTCGGCAACACCGTGGTCGAGGCGATCGCGACGCCGGGTCACACGCCGGCCCACCACGCGTATGTCGTCACCGACCGGGTCCGCGGCGAGGATCCCTGGATGGTGCTTACCGGTGACGCGCTCCTGGTCGGCGACGCGGGCCGCCCCGACCTCCACGCCCACGCCAGCCAGAGCGTCAAGGACATGACCCGGACCCTGTACCGGTCGTTGACGGAGCGGCTGCTCGGCCTCCCCGATCACGTGCTGCTCTATCCGGGCCACTACTCCGGGTCGGTCTGCGGCCGCGGCCTGTCGGGCCACCCCGTCTCCACGATCGGCTTCGAGCGGCGCAACAACCGCGCCCTCCAGCTCGACTCCGAGCATTCCTTCGTCGAGAGCCTGCTCGAGGACATCCCTCCGGCTCCCGAGCGCCAGGCCGAGATCGTGGCGGCGAACCTCTCCGGGAACGCAGTCCTCGGGTAGCCGTGGATCCGCTCTCGCGGCGCGTCGTGATCCCTGGATCGCCAGGGACATCATCTGGGCGTCGCGGTTCAGCTACGTCCAGAAGCGCCAGAAGGGATAGCCGCGGGGTGAGCGGCGCGGCTCCCGTCCAGCTCGGCCTGCGCCAGAACGCCGCCCAGTTCAGCCTGCTGGTCGCCGTCAACGCGTTCGTCGGCGCGATGGTCGGACTCGAGCGATCCACGCTCCCCCTGATCGGCAAGGAGGACTTCGGCGTCGGCTCGAGCGCCGCCGTCCTGTCGTTCATCGTCGCCTTCGGGCTGGCCAAGTCGTTCACCAACCTCGGCGCCGGAGCCCTGGCGCAGCGGGTGGGC
>DASQXU010000365.1:0-2336 GCA_035639555.1 Thermoleophilaceae bacterium | reverse complement strand
CTCGGCCCGCCAGCGCCGGGCGAGGGCCTGCGCCCGCCGCGCGAGCTCGTCGGGCTCCTCGCCGCCGGGCACGAGGCGGTCGACCTCGGCCAGGTTGGGCGTGGCCATTACCGCCCCCGGGGTCGGCGCCGGTCCCCGCGGGTGGGGATCCCACACGAGCGGCACCTCCGGGCCGGCGCGCCGAAGCGCATCGCGAAGCGCCGGCTCGGCCGCCACCCCGCGGCCGTAGTCGGACACCAGCACCCCGTCGGCCCAGCCGATCGCGGCCCGCGCGGCCGCGCTCGGCGCCTCGACCCGGGCTCCGGGCCCCCCGCGGTCTAGCCGGACCAGCGAGCGTCCGTCGCTTCGGATCCGGATCTTCTCGGGGGTCGGTCCGGCGAGGCCTAGGTCCACCACGTCAACGCCGGCCCGCTCGAGGCCCGCACGCAGCTCGCCTCCGGCGCGATCCCGCCCCAGCGCGGTCACGAGCCTCACCTCTCGCCCGTCAGCCGCGAGCAGGGCGGCGGCCAAGCCGGCGCCCCCCGGGCGAGCCTCGCGGCCCAGCTCGTCGACCACCGGGGCGGGTGCGTCCGGGCAGAGCCGCTCGACCGTGCCGTGGACGTCCCGGTCGAGCAGGGCGTCGCCCACCACCACGAGCGGACGGGCCCCGCTCACAGCAGCGCGCCCTCGGGCACGGCGCCGCTCAACGCCAGCTCGCGCTCGACCGCGCCGCAGAGCAGGTGGATGGCGACGAGGTGGAGCTCCTGCACTGTGGCGGGGCTCGGGGGCCCGAGGCAGACCGCCTCGTCGCAGACGTCGGCCAGCGGGTTCGGCGCCGGTCCGGTGAGCGCCCAGCTGTCCACCCCCATCCGGTTGGCGGCGTCGGCCGCGGCCACCACGTTCGGGCTGCGGCCCGAGGTCGAGAGGCAGATGAGCACGTCCCCGGGGCGGGCATGGGCTCGAACCTGGCGCGCGAACGCCTCCTCGAGCCCGTAGTCGTTGGCGATGGCGGTGAGGCTCGAGACGTCGCCGTGGAGGCAGATCGCGCTCAGCGGCTGCCGCTCGAGGTGGAAGCGACCCACGAGCTCGGCGGTCAGGTGCTGGGCCTGCGCCGCGCTCCCGCCGTTTCCGGCGGCCAGGAGCCGGCCCCCCTGGCGGAGCCGGGTGGCGAGACGCTCGCCCCACGAGCCGACTCGCTCGAGCTCGCCCTGGAACCCGGACAGGGCGTCGGTCAGCGAGCCGAGGTGCTCGGCCGAGGTCGGGGGAAGCTGGAAGCGCCCCAGGGCGGCGCCCCGGCGCCTTACCCGCCGGCGGCGGGCCACCCGAGCGTAGACGTCGAGGGTGGCCGCGGCGATGCGGTCCCAGTCGTAGAGCCGGCGGGCGCGCTCGATGCCGGCGCGGCCGAGCTCCCGCGCGTGGCGGCGGTCGGCGAGCAGCCCGGAGAGGGCCTGGGCGAGCCGCTCGGGGTCGCGTGGCGGCACGTGTAGCCCGGTCACCCCGTCCACGACCGTGTCGATCATCCCCCCGACCGCCGAGGCCACGACCGGCACGCCGCACGCCATGGCCTCGAGCGGGACGATTCCGAACGGCTCGTACCACGGAACGCACACCGCGGCGTCGGCCGAGCGCAGGAGGGCGGCCACCTCGGCCCGGCCCATCCGCCCCCGCTGCTCTACCCGGTCGGCCACCCCCTCCTCCTCGGCCAGGCGGTGCAGGCGTCGGACCTCCGGGTCGCGGTGGAGGCGGCTTCGGTCCGGACCCCCGGCGACGATCAGCTCCGCGTGGGGAAGCAGGCGAAGCGCGGAGACCGCGTTGCCGATTCCCTTCCGCTCGACGAGCCGGCCCACCGACACGAGCCGCCGCAGCCCGGGCCGGCGGGGCTCGGACGGCCCGTCGGGGGTGAAGAGGTCGAGGTCGACCCCGCACGGGATCACCGTGAGGAGGTCGTTGCTCGCCCCGAGCCTGATGAGCTCGAACACCTCGTCGGTGCAGGTGGCGATGATCCGGTCCACCGAGTGGATGACCTCGCGCTCGATCTCGAGGCGCTCGGGCGGGCTCGTGTCCTTCTCGCCCTGATAGCGCCGCTTGACCACGCCGAGCGCGTGGAAGGTCTGGACCACCGGGATCCCGAGCCCGGCCGCGGCGCGCAGGGCGGCATAGCCGGACATCCAGAAGTGGGCGTGGACCACATCCGGGCGCCGCCGCTCCCAGGCCTCGCGGAGCCGCTCGGCGAAGGCGTCCATGTGGGGAAGGAGCTCGTCCTTGGCGATGAACCGGGCCGGGCCTGCCGAGACCGCGTGGACCACCGCCCCGCCGTCCATCCTCGCCCGGTTGGGCGTCGAGGGATCGTCACGGCG
>DASQXU010000364.1:0-6897 GCA_035639555.1 Thermoleophilaceae bacterium | reverse complement strand
TCCTCGAAGTTGCTCCAGGTCCCGTCCGCGCGCTGCTGGGAGCGGATCCACCTCGCGGCCCGTTCGATCTTGCCCTCGTCGCGCACCCCGAGGAACTCCCTTAGCAGCAGGTCCTCGGCGTCCATCGTGACGTTGGACTGGAGCTCGCCCTTCCACCAGCCGTCCGGCGTCTGCAGGGAGAGCAGGTGGTCGCGCGCACGATCCCGGGCGGCCTCGAGGGCCGCCCGGTCGACTTCTTCGGTTGTGAGGGTCCCTTCCAATGCGTTTTGCCCTGCCCCGAGCACGTCCGCACAACTTACCCCGCGGACCGGCGCCGGCTACGCCCGGGCCCGCCGACTGTCGGCTCGCCTACTCCCAGCGCAGCTGCCGCGGGTGCTCGCGCATGCGGATGAGCCGCGCCGGCACGCCGCCGACCACCGCGTTCGCGGGCACGTCCTTGGTGACCACCGCGTTGGCGCCGATCACCGAGTTGTCCCCGACGCTCACCCCGCGCAAGATGCACGCCCCGTAGCCGATCCAGACGTTGTTGCCCACCCGTACGTCTCGCTTGTAGATGCCCTGGAGGCGGATCGGGCGCTCGACTTCGACCATCCCGTGGTCGAAGTCGATCAGCATCACGCGGTCGGCGATCACGCATTCGCGGCCGATCGACACGTGCTGGTAGGCGGAGATCGTGCACTCCTGCCCGAGCACGGTCTTGGCCCCGATCCGCACCACGCCCTCGTGGCAGCGGACCTTGGTGCCGTGCCCGAGCCACGACCAGCGCCCGAGCTCGATTCGCGCGCGATTGGCTACCTCGAGCGTCACCCGCGGCCCGATGAACGCGAGCCCGTCGAGCCCGAGCCGCCGCCCGAGCCACAACTTGCGCAAGCCGAGTCGGACGATGAGCCGCAGGTAGTCGAGGTTGAGCATGCCCGCCCGGCGCATGAAGCGCAGCAGCGTGAGCGGGCCGCCGTGGAGCGGGGCCGGGGCCGAGCGGAGCCCCTCCGGGACGCCCTGCGGCGGGGCGGCGACGGGCTCGAGCTCGGGGGCTGCCCGCTCCATCCGGGGGATCATAGGTTCGCGCCGGCGCCGTCTGGGAGCGCCGTCCGCTAGCAATCAGGGAATGGACCACCGCGGCCCCATCGTGATCGCCACCGACCTGTGGCGCCGCTACGGCGAAGGCGAGGCCGCGGTCAACGCGCTGGCCGGGGTGAGCGCGGCGTTCGAGCGCGGGCAGTTCAGCGCGATCATGGGGCCGTCCGGGTCGGGCAAGTCGACGCTCCTCCACGTCCTCGCCGGGCTCGACCGGCCGACTTCGGGCTCCGTGGTCCTCGACGGGACCGAGCTGACCACGCTCGACGACGGCGAGCTGACCCGGCTGCGGCGGGACAAGCTCGGCTTCGTCTTCCAGTTCTTCAACCTGATCCCGGTCCTCACGGCCGAGGAGAACGTCCTCCTGCCGCTCTCGATCGCCGGCCGGGAGCCCGACCGGGCATGGCTCGAGCAGCTCCTCCACACGGTCGGGCTCGAGGACCGCCGCGCCCACCGCCCGGCCGAGCTCTCGGGCGGCCAGCAGCAGCGGGTCGCCCTGGCCCGGGCGCTGGTCTCCCGCCCGGCCGTCGTGTTCGCCGACGAGCCCACCGGCAACCTCGACACGCGGGCGAGCGCCGAGGTCCTGGCGCTCCTCCGCCGGGCGGTCGACGAGTTCGGTCAGACCGCGGTGATGGTCACGCACGACCCGGAGGCCGCGGCCTACGCCGACCGGCTGGTGGTGCTCCGGGACGGGCGGGTGGTCCACTCGGGCGACGCCGGCACCGCGGTCGAGGTCAGCGAGCTCATGAGGAACGTGGCCTAGATGGTCCGGCTCGCGCTGCGCGGGCTCGCAGCCCGCAAGGTGCGGGGGGCGACGACCACGCTCGCCGTCTTCCTCGGCGTGGCCCTGATGGCGGGGACCTACGTCCTGACCGACACCATCAACGCCTCGTTCAACGACATCTTCTCGGAGGCGCTCAAGGGCACGGACGTGGTGGTCACCCCGCGCGAGCCGGTGCGCCAGCCCGGGGTGGAGCCGCCGGCCTTCCCGGCCTCGGTGCTGGCCCGGGTCCGCCGGGTGCCCGGCGTGGAGGCCGCGGCGGGCGGGATCTTCTCGCTCGGCCGCTTCTTCAAGCCGGGGGGACACACGCTGGGGCCGCAGCTCTCGCCCAACTTCGTGTCCTCGCTGTTCCCGAAGCGGTTCGAGAACCTCACCTACGTGAAGGGGCGCAAGCCGGCGGGGCCGGGCGAGGCGTCGCTCGACCGGCGCACGGCCAACCGGGCCGGCCTCGGGATCGGCGACAGACTCGAGGTCGCGGGCGAGCGGCGGGCCAGCCGCTACCGCATCGTCGGCCTCACCCGGCTCGGCCACACGTCGTTCGGCGGGGCGAGCATCGCCCAGCTGACGCTCCCCGAGGCCCAGCGCATCACCGACAAGGTGGGCCGCTTCGACCAGGTCTCGGTCGCCGCCGCAGGCGGCGTGAGCGCCACCAAGCTGGCCAGCCGCCTGCGCGCGGCGCTGCCGTCGACCGTTCAGGTCGAGACCGGCAAGCAGAACGCCAACCGGGAGTCAAAGCAGATCGCCAAGGACCTGGGCTTCCTGCAGGTGCTCCTCCTCGTGTTCGCCGGGGTCTCGCTGTTCGTCGGCGCCTTCGTGATCTTCAACACCTTCTCGATCACCGTCGCCCAGCGCATGCGAGAGCTCGGCATGCTGCGCGCGCTCGGGGCCTCACGGGGGCAGCTCATGCGCTCGGTGGTGTTCGAGGCCGGGGTGATCGGCGCGCTCGGCGCGGCGCTCGGGATCGCGGGCGGGATCGCGTTCGCGCCGGCGATCGACTCGCTGTTCCAGTCGGTCGGCATCGACCTGCCGAACACCGGCTTGGTGGTGGCCCCGCGCACCGTGATCGTCTCGGTGCTCGCCGGGCTGCTGGTCGTGCTCGTCGCCGCCCTCTCGCCCGCCCTGCGCGCGACCCGGGTCTCGCCGATGGCTGCCCTGCGCGAGGCCGAGCTCCCGGAGAGCCGCCGCCGGGGGCGGCTGTACGCCGCGCTCGCCGGCGTGCTCTGCGCGGGCGGCGCGGCGGTGGCCTGCCTGGGCCTGCTCGGGGGGATCGGCTCCTCCTCGACCGCGGCCGGCCTGACCGGCGGCGGCGCCGCCGTAGTGCTGCTCGGGGTGTCGCTGTTCAGCCCGCGCCTCGTTCGCCCCCTCGCCTCGCTCACCGGCAGGCCGATCGAGCGCGTGCGGGGCATCACCGGGCGCCTGGCGCGCGAGAACGCAGTGCGCAAGCCCGGGCGCACGGCGGTCACCGCCGCCGCCCTGATGATCGGCCTCGCCCTCGTGACCTTCGTGACGGTGTTCGCCGCCGGCATCAACCGCTCGGTGGGCGCGGCGATCGATCGCAATTTCCAGGGTGACCTCGTGATCCAGAACATCGACGGCTTCTCGCCGATCCCGTCACGCGTCGAGGGCGAGGCCGGCCGGGTGGCCGGCGTGCGGACGGTCTCGGCGCTCCGGTTCAGCGCCGCGAGGGTGCGCGGCCTGCAGGGGAGCAGCACGGTGTCGGCCGTCGAGCCCCGCACCGTGAACCAGGTGCTCTCGTTCGACTGGGAGAGGGGGTCACCCCACCTGCTGCCGGGGCTCGGGGACCGGGGGGCGGTGCTCGACGCCGACTTCGCCCGCGCGAACCACCTCCACGTGGGCGACCGCATCCACCTCCTGACCGCGTCCGACCGCCACGTGGCCTTCGCCGTCCGGGGCACGATCAAGGATCGGGCCGACCTGATCGGCGACCTGATGCTCACCCACGCCGCCCTGGCCCGCGACTTCTCGGAGCGACACGACCGGTTCGTCTTCCTCAAGCTCGCACCGGGCGCGACCTCGGCGGCCGTCCAGCGCCGCCTCGAGCCACTGCTCTCGCACCACTTCCCCTCGGCCGAGGTGCTCAACCAGCGACAGCTCAAGCAGCACCAGCAGAAGCAGGTGAACCGGCTGCTCGGGTTGGTCTACGTGCTGCTCTCGCTGGCGGTGATCGTGTCGCTGTTCGGGATCGTCAACACGCTCGCCCTCTCGATCCACGAGCGCACGCGGGAGCTGGGGCTCCTACGCGCGGTCGGGATGTCGCGCCCGCAGGTGCGCCGGGTGATCCGCTACGAGGCGGTGATCACCGCCCTGATCGGGGCCATCCTCGGGCTCGTGCTCGGCGTGCTGTTCGCCGCGCTGGTGTCGCGCCCGCTCGCCGCCCAGGGGTTCGAGCTCGCCTATCCGGTCCCGACCCTGCTGCTCCTGCTGGTGCTCGCTGCGGCGGCGGGGGTGGTCGCGGCGATCGCGCCCGCGCGGCGCGCCGCCCGGGTCGACGTGCTGGCCGCGCTCGCCTACGAGTAGCGATGGAGCGGCTGCCGGTCACCGGGGTCTCTGAGCTCGTGCTCGAGGTGGTGGACCTCGGCGCGGCAGAGCACTTCTACTCCGAGGTCCTCGGCCTTCCGGTCGTCGACCGCTGGCCCGACCGGGGCGCGATATGGGTGATGGCGGGCGAGCGCACGCGGATCGGGCTGTGGAGGCCCCAGATCGGGCTGTTCGGGAGCAGGGGAGGAGTGCACGTCCACTTCGCGATGCACATCGCCGAGGACGACTACGAGGGCGCAGTGCGGCGGCTGCGCGCGCTGGGACACGAGGTGCGCGAGACCGAGTTCGAGGGCGCCGGCCGGGCCGCCTACCTGAACGACCCGGACGGGCACCTGGTCGAGTTGTGGACCTGGGACGTGGGGGAGCACCTGCGCTGAGGGCGAGGCGATCCGGCGATCGGTGGCCGCGGGCGCACCGCGGTCGCGCACCACCGCTCCGCAGGCGCGGCCGGCCTTAGCATTCGCCGCCATGGCCGCTCCGGGACGCACCGCCGCCGACCTCACCGAGCGCCTGCTCGCGGGCGAGAAGCGGGCCCTCGCCCGGGCGATCTCGCTGGTCGAGAACGACGACCCCGAGGGCTGGGCGCTGGTGCGCGAGGTCTATCCGCGGACCGGTCGGGCCGCGGTCATCGGGTTCACCGGGCCGCCCGGGGTCGGCAAGTCCACGCTCATCGGCCGGCTGATCGAGCACGCTCGCGCCGAGGAGCGCGAGGTGGCCGTGCTCTCGATCGACCCCTCGTCGCCGTTCACGAAGGGGGCGCTGCTCGGCGATCGTATCCGCCTGTCGGACCACTTCCTCGACCCGGGCGTGTTCATCCGCTCGATGGCGAGCCGCGGCTCGCTCGGCGGGCTCTCCGAGGCCACCCTCCAGGCCGCCCTCCTGATGGACGCGAGCGGGAGGGACGAGGTCTTCCTCGAGACGGTCGGCGTAGGGCAGGCCGAGGTCGACATCATCGACCACGCCGACACGGTGGTGCTCGTCCTGATGCCGGGCTCGGGCGACTCGATCCAGGCCCTCAAGGCCGGCGTGATGGAGATCCCGGACGTGATCGTGGTCAACAAGAGCGACCACCCGCTGACCGACACCATGGTCCGGGAGATCCGTGGGGTGCTCTCGCTCGGCCCCGAGCAGGAGTGGAAGGTCCCGATCGTGAAGACCGAGGCGGGGCGCGGCGAGGGGATCGACGAGCTCGCCGCGGCGATGGCCGAGCACCGGCGCTTCATCGCTCGCGAGGGCATCCTCGAGGAGCGCCGCCGCCGCAACCTGATGAACGAGGTGATGGAGCTGGCCACGGTGCGCCTGCGCCGGCGCCTCGAGGAGTCGGTTCGCGAGGACGACTCGGTCAGGGACCTCCTCGACGAGGTGGCGGCCCGCCGGCTCGACCCCGCTAGCGCGGCGGCCCGGCTGCTCGAGCGCGAGCTGTAGGAGCGACGCGATGGCCGACCGCGCCTACACCCTCGAGCTCGACCGCCCCCTCCCCGCGGAGGTGCGCCGGGTGGCCCGCGGCCGGCTTTCGCACGCGCTCGACGAGCTCCGAGGGGCGGGGACCGACCCCGACGAGGCGGTGCACGAGGCGCGCAAGGACCTGAAGAAGCTCCGTTCGCTGCTGCGCCTGGTGCGGGCCGAGATCGGCGACGAGACCTACCGCACCGAGAACCGGCGCTTCCGCGACGCCGGGCGCCGGCTGTCCGGGGTGCGCGACGCCCAGGTGGTCGTCGAGGCTCTCGACGGGCTCGCCGGGCGGGAGGACGCGGGCGCCTACCGCGGCCTGCGCGAGGTGCTCGAGGCGCGGCGGAGCTCGGTCGACGAGGACCGCGGCGCGCGCGAGGACGCGCTGGCCGCCCTCGAGCAGGCGATGCGGCGGGTCGCGGACTGGCCGCTCGAGCGCGACGGGTGGGAGGCGCTCGAGCCCGGGCTGCGGCGGCAGTACCGCCGCGGCCGGCGAGCCATGCGCGCCGCGCTCGAGGACCCGACCACCGAGCACATGCACGAGTGGCGCAAGCGGGCGAAGGACCTCTGGTACCACCTGCGCCTGCTGCGGGGCGCCTTCCCGGCGCCGCTCGACGCGGCCGCCCAGGAGGCCCACCGCCTCTCCGATCTCCTGGGCGACGACCACGATCTCGCGGTCCTGCTCGAGGCCGCCCGCGGGGTTCCCGAGGCGCTCGGCGGGCCGCGCGGGGTCGCCGCCTTCGAGGCCGCGGTCGGGCGGCGCCGGGCGGAGCTCCAAGCCGACGCGTTCGCCCTCGGGCGGCGGATGTACGCCGAGCCGCCCGGCGCGTTCGTCAAGCGGATGGGGGCCTACTGGAGGGCGGCGCGGCTCACCGTCCACGCGTAGCTGCAGCGCCGGCGTGACTGCCGCGGGGCTCGCCCCCGCGCTCAGCTACTCTCTGGCGAGATGGGCCTGATCCTCTACCTGATACTGCTTCTCCTGAGCGGCCTGATCGTCGGCGCGCTCGCGCAGCTCGCGCTGCCCGGCCCGGACC
>DASQXU010000363.1:0-6846 GCA_035639555.1 Thermoleophilaceae bacterium | reverse complement strand
CGGGCGGCCGCGAGCCTGATGCCGAGCCCGAAGCGGCCGGCGGCGAGCGGCAGCCGGCCGGGGCGACCGGTCAGCTCGGCCCCGCGCAGCAGCTCGACCGGCGGGCGTCCGGCGGCGCGCCACGCCGGCCACGCGGCGGCGGCCGCGACCAGGGCGACCATGCCGGCGAGCGCCAGCCCGAGCCAGCCGGCGAGCGCTCCGCCCGCTCCTAGCTGGTTGAGGCTGCGCAGCAGGCGCGTGGTGGCGCCGGTGGACAGCGCCCAGCCCGCGGCCAGCCCGAGCGCCCCGGCGGGAAGGGCCACGAGCGCGCCCTCGAGCGCCGCCTGACCGGTCAACGCCGCTCGCGAGAACCCGAGCGCCCGCTGTACGCCGAGCGAGGGCAGCCGCCGCTGCACCTCGGCCTGTGCCGAGGCGGTGAGCAGCGCGCCGGCGGCCACGAGGCTCACGAGCGAGAACCCGACGAGCAGGGCGATCACGATCCCCGCCGCCCGGTCGACCAGGGCGCGAACGCCGGCCCGAGTCACGAAGCGCAGGTTCGAGACCCCGTAACTGACCTCGCGGGCCTGGGTGAGCGCCGGGTCGAGCGCCCGCGCGCTGCGGAGCCACAGCAATGCCATGTTGACCGGCGCGCCGGAGTCGGCGAGCGTAGGCCGCGCCACGTAGACGTGGGCGACCGAGGCCAGCGGATAGGCCACGTTGTCGGGGGAGACGGCGAGGCCGACGATCCGCACGGCGCCGAGCACATCGGCGTCGAGCGTTTCGCCCATCCGGAGATCCCAGGCGTCGGCGAGCCCGCGGTCGATGACCGCTTCGCCCGGGCCCGAGGGGTCCCGGCCGGCCACGAGCGCGTAGCCGCGCGGACCGGGGCCGAGCTGCTCGATCACCCCACTGGTGGTGTCGTGCCCGCGGGCGGTCAGGAAGGCTCCCGTCGTCTCGAGCCGGTAGCTCCGGGCGGCGAGGCCGGGGAGCCCCCGTAGCCGCGCGTCCACTGCCCCGCGGGCCCGCGGCCCGAAGCGGGCGATCACGTCGGGCAGATGGGCTCGGCGGGCGGTGCGGTCGAACCCCGAGCCGAGCTCGACGGCGACGGTGACCGCCGCGCCGAGCATCGCCCCCGCCGCCGCCACCCCCGCGGCGGCGACGAGCGTGCGTCGCCGACGGGCACGCAGGCGGGACGCCGCCTGCCGGACCGCCTGCCTCATCCCCGAAGCCGACCTTCGCGGAGCACGAGCACGCGGTTGGCCAGCGACGTCGCGGCCCGCTCGTGCGTGACCATCACGACGGCCCTGCCCTCGTCGGCGATCGAACGGAGGAGGCTCAGCACCGCGGCGCCGCTATCGGCGTCGAGGTTTCCGGTGGGCTCGTCGGCGAGCACCACGGCCGGATCGTTGACCAGCGCGCGGGCGATCGCGAAGCGCTGCTGCTCGCCTCCCGACAGCTCGTGCGGGCGCTGATCGGCCACCTCCCGGAGCCCCAACGCATCGACGAGCCGGCGCGCGCGGGCGCGCGAGTCCGGCGGCGCGCCAGGGAGGCCGCTCGGGAGCAACACGTTCTCGGCGCCGGTGAGCTCCGGGATCAGGTGGAAGAACTGGAAGACGAAGCCGACGTGGCGCTGGCGCACGCGGGCGAGCTCCGACTCGCTCCGCCCGTCGAATCGCAGCCCGTTCACCCGCACCGTGCCCGCCTCGGGGCGATCGAGCCCGCCGAGGAGGTGGAGCAGCGTCGACTTCCCCGAGCCGGATGGCCCCACGACGGCCACGAGCTCGCTGCGCTCGACCGCGATGCCGGCGCCGTCGAGGACCCGGCGCGCCGAGCGCCCGGAGCCGTAGCTCTTGACCAATCCGTCCGCCGAGAGCAGCACCACGACCAGCGTAGAGAGGCGGGCTCTCTTCGAGGCGCGGCCGGGACATCTGCCGACGCGCGGCGAGCACCGCCGCCGGCATCCGTCGCGCGCGTGCTGCGCAGCCGCTCCGCCCGGCGGATCTTGGCGCGGAAGCGGTGCATGTTCCCGCTAAAGCGCCAAACCTCGAGGACCGGCCCCGGCGAGGCGAAACGATCGGCGCCGTCTGCGGCGTGTGGTGAGTTCCGGGACACAATGTCCCGAAAGGCGCCACACCTCTGGGATGGGGGCGAGGGCGTCGTATTGCTTGCGCCCGCCCGCCCCACCGATCCGGGATCGAGTCGTCACGCGCCTGGTTCGCGAGCGCGCCGCTCCGGGTAGCGGCCTCGCATGCCACCGGCCACGCCCGAGGCGGAGCCGAACGACGCCACGCCGTTCCTACCGGACCGAGCGAGCCTCAAAGCACTGCGCGAGGCGGCCGCCGGCTGCCGCGGCTGCCACCTCTGGCGCCGCGCGAGCCAGACCGTGTTCGGGGAGGGGAAGCGGGACGCCAAGGTGATGATGATCGGCGAGCAGCCCGGGGACCAGGAGGACCGGCAGGGCCGGCCCTTCGTGGGACCGGCCGGTCGCGAGCTCGACCGCGCGCTCGAGGCGGTCGGCATCGTACGCGCCGAGGTCTACGTCACCAACGTGGTCAAGCACTTCAAGTTCGAGGAGCGCGGCCGCCGGCGCATCCACCAGACGCCGAAGCGTTTCGAGATCGAGGCCTGCGAGCCGTGGCTGCGCGAGGAGCTCCAGCTCGTGCGCCCGCACGCGGTCGTCCTGCTGGGGGCGACCGCCGCCAAGGCCATGATGGGCAGCTCGTTTCGCCTCACGAGGGAGCGCGGACGGCCCCTCGAGTCCGACCTCGCCCCGATCGTCATCGCCACCGTGCACCCCTCCTCGATCCTCCGCGCCCCAGACGAGGAGTCGCGGGACCTCGCCCGCCAGGAGTTCACCGAGGATCTGCGTGCCGTGACCCGCGCGCTCGCCGCCGACGGGCGGGGCGGATAGCGTCGGCGCGCCGGGCGCCCCGGGCGGAGGCCCTACCGCTCCGAGCCGCCTCCATCCCCGGAGGCCCGAGTCCGCTCGAGCGCGGGTCGGCGCAAGGCGCGCGAGCGCTCGGCGACCTGCTGGAGGAAGTCCGGCAGCGGGCGGACGAGGCCGCGGCCGGTCTCTCGCTCCCAGATCTGCTCGAGCTGGCTGAGGTGCTCGTCCATCACGGCGTCGATCAGCTCGAAGTCGGCCGCCCGGATCGCCGCCAGAGTGCGCTCGTGGATGTCGATCGTCCAGTCCGGCACGAGCGGGGCGTGCAGCGCCATGTCGCGCGCGATCTCGAGCCGCCGGAACAGGCTGCGCATCAACGACACCACGGTGGAGTTGCGGGTGGCCCGGGCGATCGCCACGTGAAACTTCAGGTCGAGCTGGAGGAAGAGGTCCTCGTGGCGGAGGATGTCCGGCCCGCGGGCCAGCTCGCGCTGCCGCAGGATCGTCGCCTGCATCGTCGCGAAGTCGTCCTCGCCGCCGTGGACGGCGGCGAGCTGGGCCACACGCGGCTCGATCAGCCGGCGCGCCTCGAGCACGCCGGCGATCTCGCTGACCCGGATCTCGGAGCGCGAGCGAAGCAGCTCGCGCGGGACGAGCTCGCTTCGTACGAAGATGCCGCCGCTCTGACCGCGCCGGACCTCGAGCACGCCGGCCTCGGCGAGCAGCTTCACGGCCTCGCGGACGGTCGGCCGGCTGATCCGCATCTGGGCGGCGAGCTCGCGTTCCGAGGGCAGCCGGTCGCTCGGCTGGACGTCACCGGACTTCACCCGGTCGGCGATCTGCTCGACCGCTTCCTCGAACGTGCGCCGCGTGGCGACGGGCTCGAACAGCGGCTCCACGGCGCGGCGAGTATATGCCCGGTCGGCCGCCGTGGCCACCGGCCTCATGCCGCGCCTTCGGCGCGGGCCGCCCGGGCGCGCTCCACCCGCTCGAGCGCCTGGCGCTCGGCCACCCGAAGCGGGGTAGTCCCCTCGCGACGAGCGTCGGCGAGCGCGCGCTCGAGCCCGCGCATGGCCTGCGCGATCCGCGCCTCCTCGGCGCTTCGGCTGCTCCCGCGCCACTCCGACTCCACGTGGATCAGCCCGCCGCAGTTGGCGAGGAAGTCGGGCACGTACACGATCCCGCGGGATGCCAGACCGTCGGCGACCGACGCGCGGGTCAGCGGGTTGTTGGCCGCGCCGGCCACGACCCGGCACTCGATCGAGCGAGCGAGGGCGACATCGATGAGCCCGCCGGCCGCGCAGGGCGAGAGCACGTCGAGCTCGCTGCCCAGGACCGCCTCGGCGGACGTGGCGAGGTCGACGCCGAGCTCGTCGGCCACCCGCGCGGCGGTGTCGGCGCGCACGTCGAAGCCCACGACATCGGCGCCGGCGTCGACGAGGTGGCCGGCCAGGGCGGAGCCGACCTTGCCGAGCCCGATGATCCCGACCCTCCGTCCGGCCAGCTCCGACGACCCGCTGGCGAATCGGAGCGCGCGGCGGATGGCCTCGAGCACGGTCAGCGCGGTGATCGGCGAGGGATCCCCACCGCCGCCCCGCTCCGGCGAGCGACCGACCGCGTAGCGGGTATGGCGGGCGATCAGGTCCATGTCGGCCGTCGTGGTGCCGATGTCCTCGGCGGTGATGTACGCGCCGTGAAGCTCCTCGATCACCTCGGCCGCCGCCCGCAGCCGCTGCTCGCGGAGCTCCTCGCGGCCATCGTCGATCATCACCGCCTTGCCGCCGCCGAGATCGAGCCCCGCCGCCGAGGCCTTGAGCGTCATCGTGCGGGCGAGCGCCAGCACGTCCTCGAGTGCGGCGCGCAGGCCCGGGTAGGCTCGGAGCCGCATCCCGCCGAGGGCGGGGCCGAGCACGGTCGAGTGGATCGCCACGATGAAGCGCAGGCCGGTCGTCGGGTCCTGCCGAATCACCACCCGCTCGTGGTCGGGATCGAGAAGCGGAGATGGGCCGAGGTCGAGTGCGGGTGGGGCCTCGACCGACGTCATCTCAATGGTCATGTCTGTTGACCATATTACCCAGGGGTCGAGACGGCAACCCGGCGGGGCGCCTTGCGGTGTCCAGCCCCTGACCGTCCGGCGCCCCCGATAGCTTGGTCCGCTATTGCCCCCTCATGGTAAGGTCTGTTGACCAAAGGGAGCTTGGAGGAGGTTCCGTGACTGACAGCGCCGTTCTCGAGCGACCCCCTGCGCGGCGCCGGCCGCGGGCGCCCCACCCCCTCCGGGACGTCAGCCTCGACGATAAGTACGTGCTCGAGGAGGGCCGCGTCTTCCTGAGCGGCATCCAGGCCATGGTCCGGCTGCTGTTCGACCAGCACCGCGCCGACCGCCGCCGCGGCCTCGCTACCGGCACGATGGTCTCCGGCTACCAGGGCTCGCCCCTCGGGGGCCTCGACAAGGAGCTCCAGCGCCGCCGCGAGCTGTGTCGCCAGCACCACGTCTTCCATGTCCCCGGGCTGAACGAGGAGCTCGGGGCGACCTCGGGCTGGGGGAGCCAGCTCGCGGTCCACCTTCCGGGGATGCGCTACGACGGCGCGCTCGCGATGTGGTACGGGAAGGCGCCGGGGCTCGACCGCGCGATGGACGCCCTGCGGCACGGCAACTACGTCGGCGTCTCCCGCACGGGCGGCGCGCTGGCCGCGGTGGGCGACGACCCGAGCTGCAAGTCCTCCACGATCCCGAGCGCCTCCGAGCTGCTGCTCCAGAGCCTGCACATGCCGACCTTCTTCCCCGGCAACGTCCAGGAGGTGCTCGACCTCGGGCTCCACGCCTACGCGTGCTCGCGGGCCTCCGGCCTATGGAGTGGGTTCAAGATCGTGACCAATGTCGCCGACGCGGTCGGCACGGCGGACGTCGCCCCGCGGCGCGTGTGGCCCACGCTGCCCGACCTCGGGTACGAGCACGTGCCCGACGGCAACCTGCTCGCCCCCGCGTCCCTCGAGATGGAGCGCACGATGGTCGGGCCGCGAACGGAGCTGGCGCTCGCCTACGCCCGCGAGAACGGGGTGAACCGGATCGAGGGCGCGTCGCACGACGCCTGGCTCGGCGTGGTGGCCGCCGGCAAGCCCTACTACGACCTGGGCCAGGCCCTCGCCGACATGGGGCTGGGCGACCGCGAGCTCGAGCGGGCGGGCGTCCGCCTCCTGAAGCTCGGGATGATCTGGCCGCTCGAGCCGGACGTCATGCGCCGCTTCGCCTCGGGTCTCGAGGAGGTTCTCGTGGTCGAGGAGAAGCGTCCCTTCCTCGAGACGGCGCTGAAGGACGTGCTCTACGGGCTCGCGGAGGCGCCGCGCGTGGTCGGCAAGCGCGATGAGGGTGGCCAGCCTCTGCTCCCGGTCGAAGGCGAGCTGGACGCCGACGTGGTGGCCCGCGCGATCGCGACCCGGCTGCGGCGGCGGGCGTCGATCGAGTCGGTCGAGGCCAGGCTCCGCAAGCTGGAGGAGGTGGCCGCCCGGCCGGCCGAGCTGCCGCTGGCGGTGCGGACGCCGTTCTTCTGCTCCGGCTGTCCGCACAACACCTCGATCAAGGCACCGGAGGGGACGCTCGTGGGCGGCGGGATCGGCTGCCACACCATGGTCCTGCTCAACCCCGAGGGCAGGGGGGAGATCACCGGCATCACGCAGATGGGGGGCGAGGGCGCGCAGTGGATCGGCATGTCGCCGTTCACCGACGACGACCACCTGGTCCAGAACCTCGGCGACGGCACGTTCGCCCACTCCGGCTCACTCGCCATCCGCGCCGCGGTGGCGGCGGGCGTGAACATCACCTACAAGCTCCTCTACAACGGGCACGTGGCCATGACCGGCGGCCAGGCGATCGAGGGCCAGCTCTCGGTGCCCGACCTCACCCGCTGGCTCGAGCTAGAGGGCGTAAAGCGCGTGATCGTCACGGCCGAGGACACGAGCCGCTACAGGGGCGTCGAGCTGGC
>DASQXU010000362.1:0-2178 GCA_035639555.1 Thermoleophilaceae bacterium | reverse complement strand
GTCGGCAGCGGCAACTTCGCTCTCACCAACGCGCTGCACGCGGCCGGCGCGGAGTTCTACTCGGCCCGCCACGAGGGTGGCGCGGTCATGATGGCCGATGGCTACGCCCGCTCCTGCGGAAACGTCGGCGTCGTCAGCGTTCATCAGGGGCCGGGCTTCACCAACTCGCTCACCGGGCTGGCAGAGGCCGCGAAGAACCGCACGCCGGTGTTGGTGCTCGCCGCAGATATGCCGGTGGAGACATTCTGGTCGAACTTCAAGATCGACCAGGGCGCTCTGGCGACCGTAGCCGGCGCGATCGTCGAGCGCGTGCGCGGGCCGAAGACCGCCGCCGAGGACGCCGCTCGCGCGCTGAGGCGCACGCAGGTCGAGCGCCGTCCCGTCGTGCTGAGCATCCCGATCAACGTCGTGGAGATGCCTTCCGACGAATCGTCGGCCATCCCCGACTGGCCGGCGCTGGAGCCGCCGCACCCGTCCGACGAGTCGGTCACCAGGGTCGCGGAGCTGCTCGCCTCTTCGAGCCGACCGGTGATCGTCGCGGGTCGCGGTGCAGCCCTCGCCGGCTCTCGCGAGGCGCTCGTAACTCTGGGCGATCGGATCGGGGCGCTGTTGGCGACTAGCGCCATGGGGCATGGGCTCTTCGCCGGCAACCCGTACAGCATAGGCATCGCCGGTGGCTTCGCTTCGCCGCTCGCCCTCGAGCTGCTCTCCAGGGCGGATCTCGTGCTCGCATTTGGCGCGTCGCTGAACCACTGGACCGTTCGTCACGGCAGGCTCTTCTCGCCCTCCGCCCGCGTGGTGCAGGTAGATCTCGACGAGGAGGTTATCGGTGCGCTCCATCGCGTCGACGTCGGCGTCGTCGGCGACGCAGCCCACGCCGCCCGGGAGATCGTCGAGGAGCTCGAGCGACGCGGCGCGCGCAGCGAAGGATTCCGCAGCGAAGTGGTTGCGCGCGAGATCTCCACCCGGCGCTGGCGCGACGAACCCTACGAGGATCGCGGCACCGACGAGTACGTCGACCCACGCACGCTGAGCATAATGCTCGACGACCTTCTGCCGGCGGAGCGCACAGTAGCTACCGACTCGGGGCACTTCCTCGGCTACCCGTCGATGTACCTCGAGGTCCCCGACCAGTGGGGCTTTATCTTCCCGAACGCGTTCCAGTCGGTCGGCCTCGGGCTCGGCAGCGGAATCGGCGCGACTATCGCCCGGCCCGATCGGCTCTGTGTCGCGGCTGTAGGCGATGGCGGCGCCCTGATGGCCCTGGGCGAGCTGGAGACGGCCGCCCGCTACAATCTGCCGATGCTCGTCGTGGTTTACAACGACGCGGCTTACGGCGCGGAGGTACACCACTTCGGCCCGATGGGGCACCCGGTGGATCTCGCCCGCTTCCCCGAAACCGACTTCGCCTCGCTCGCGCGGGCGGCGGGAGCTGAGGGCATCACGGTTCGCAGCGGCGAAGACCTGGCGGCGCCGCTCAAAAGCTGGCTCGGACGGCGCGACGGACCATTCGTGATCGACGCCAAGGTCAACCCCGACATACGGGCCGAGTGGCTCGAGGAGGCGTTCCGAGGCCATTGAAATGTAGGCTTCAGGCAGCAGGCTTCAGCAAGATACCTGGTGCCTGAGGCCTGACGACCAAAGGGAGGAGAACAAGATGATGGCCCGAAATCCCGTCGCATCCCTGGTCGAGGCGCTCGCCGGAGGCGCTGTGGAGATCATAGACCTGACACAGCCCCTGAGCGAGAGCACCCCGGTTATCCAGCTCCCCGAGCAGTTCGCCCAGACGCCGGGTCTCAAGGTGCACGAGATCAGCCGCTACGACGACCGCGGTCCCGCGTGGGCGTGGAACTGGCTCGAGATCGGCGATCACACCGGCACGCACATCGACGCGCCGGTACACTGGATCACCGGCCGTGACGGCCTCGATGTGTCGCAGGTGCCGCCCCGCCACCTCATCGCGCCGGCGGTCGTGATCGACAGGTCCGCCGAGAGCACAGAAGACCCCGACTACCTACTCACTGTCGAGGACATCCGCGCGTTCGAAGGCGAGCACGGGCCGCTGCCGGACGGCGGGTGGCTGCTCTTGCGTACCGGCTGGGGCGCGCGCGCCCACGATGTGGAGCTCTTCCTCAACGCGGGATCCGGCGAGCCCAGATCGCCCGGCTTCGATACCGA
>DASQXU010000361.1:0-2042 GCA_035639555.1 Thermoleophilaceae bacterium | reverse complement strand
CGCGATCTCCTTGGACCGAGAGGCCTGCAGGAAGTCCACCCGAGGTGACGCCGGGCACCCAATACTGCACCGCAATCGGGCAGCGACGAATGCACCACCTGCCCGGCCGATGACGACCGCCTGAGCTCTCACGCTCGACCGGGTCCTGTCGGTCGAGAGCGGAGGTGCGAAGCGCGTTGCCGTGGGCGCAGGTGAGGGTGATGGCGGCTGACGGGCATGTCGCAGCGCGGATGGCCAGGCGCCTGGGGATCAACCGACGCACGGTGAGGCGGATGCTCGCCTCAAACGAGCCACCTCGCTACCGGCGTGCGTTCCAGGGCTCGAAGGTCGACCCCATTCGAGCCGGTCATCCGGCGGGTGCTCGAGAAGTGGCCGCAGATCAAGGCGCCGCGCTTGACGGAGCCCTGCGCGAGCAGAGGGCTGCCCATGCTAGCCGTCGGAGCGGTCTCCGGTTTTGGAGGTGGTGCTTGACTCGGACAATTTGGCGCCGGCCACCGCATCGGCAGGCCGGCATAGTGTCGGCCCGAAACCTCGACAGCGGGGAGTGACTCACAATCCCGCAGGCCTGGCACACGAGCTCCGCAACCGGTCCCAATCCCTGACCCATGGGGGCCGTCGTCGAGCTTTGAGTCCGTCCCCCACCCGGTCGGCGGCTACCGGGACCCGCGAGCGCGGAAAAGTCGCGAATTCGTCGAACCTAGGCTCGGCCAATCGCGAGCCTAAAGCTGCCGCGGCAAGGCGGTCGTCCGCTAACCCGGCGGGCCCGAGATGAGCGCCGAGAAGCGTCCCGACCGCGCGAGCAGCGCTACACCAACCCGGCCGAGCTCGGGCAGCTGGCGCTCGAAGAGCTCGGCTCGCAGCTCGTCGGTCCACAAACTGGATGCAGGTCCGCTGGTGCGCGCAGATCAGCGACTTCCGGCCCGATCCCGATCTGCACGGGCCGACGGGGCCAGGCGGCAAACCGAGCCGCGCCCCCGGCCTCGCGCGGGAGCTCTCGTGCCGGGGTCGCTCTACTCCTCCGACTCGACGGCGGCCTTCAGCCGCTCGAGCGAGGTCGCCCAGCGGTTCCTGACGTCGCGCGAGGCGATCGGCGCGGCGAGCTTGCCGAGGCCCTTGAACACGACGTTGTCCTCCACCCGCAGGGAGGTCCCGTCGGGGGCCGGGCTCAGGCTGTAGCGCACCCGGCGGGCGAAGGTTCTGCCCTGCTGGGTCTCCTCGAGCACGGTGGGCGCCTCGCAGCGGGTGACCCGCACCTCGACCTCCTCGTTCATCCGCGTGCGGTAGAGGTGATAGTTGCGCGCGTCCGGCGCAGGGTATCCCGGCGAGCGGGAGCGGGTCTCGAGGTAGCCCTCGAACCACCGCTCGGGCTGGCCGAGCACGCGCCAGACCTCCTCGGGGGGCCGCTTGACACCGATGGTCTCGCTGAACTGGGCCATGCCTCCCTTCCCTACCGGGCCGACCTTACTCCTCGCCACCGAGCGCCCGGACGCGACTGAGGCGATGCGCGGCGACACCCGGGGCGCAGCAGCCGTTCGTGTGTGAGGTCCTGAGGAGGGTTGGAGCCCGGGCGCTCGCGGGCGCGCGCTCTCCGGGGCGTCTAGTTTGCACCTAGGGTCGAGCCGACCCGCGTCTACCCCGAGGGCGAACTGCTGCGAGACGTGTGGGGCTTCAAGGCCGTGGGCAACACCCGCACAGTCGACGCGCACGCCTGCCGGCTGAGCCCGAAGCTTGCCCGGGCCGGCGCACCGAACCCGCTTGCCAACGTGCGGGGCGTCGGCTATCGGCCATGCGCCGCGCCGGTGGTCAGCGCGCCCATGGCGGCCGTGGTCCCGCTCTCGGCCGACGGCCTTGCGCCGTAGCTGGCCAGTCCACGGGCGGCACGAACTGCGAAAGCACGCGAGGCTCGAGCGGCGGACCGGCCTCAGGCGAGTGACGCCTCTGCGTCGAAGCCGGGTGAGACCGGCCTCGGGAGGCTCAGCGGGCCAAGGTCGCCGGCCGGCCGTGCCTCGTCTGCGGGCGGCGGGCCGGCCGACCGGCGCGCG
>DASQXU010000360.1:0-2834 GCA_035639555.1 Thermoleophilaceae bacterium | reverse complement strand
GCGCGGCGATCGAGTTCCGCATCAACGCGGAGGACCCGGAGCGCGGCTTCTTGCCGTCGCCGGGCACGATCTCGCACCTCGAGCTCCCTGGGGGGCCCGGCGTGCGCGTCGACACCGCAATCCACGACGGCTACTCGGTAGTGCCCTTCTACGACTCGCTGATCGCCAAGTTGATCGTGTGGGCGCCTACCCGCGAGTGGGCGATGCGCCGTGGCTCGCGGGCGCTCGGGGAGCTCGCGATCGAGGGAATCAAGACGACGGTCCCCCTGCACCTCGGGCTCCTCGAGGACGAGCGCGTGCGGGCGGGTGCCTACCACACCGCGTACCTCGAGGGGCTGCTCGGCTGAGCACGCTGGTTGGCGATGCGCCCGGGAGGCGGGGTCTGGCGGCTAGCGGGGCATTACGTCCGGCAGCGCGCCGACGTCGCTCATGACGCGCCTCGCGATTCTCGACGCCCCGATCGACTCCTCCGGGAGGGGTCGGGCGGAGGAACACGCGCCGGCCGCGCTGGGCGGAGCCCGGACGGCTGGCGATCCTCGCTCCGCGCGGCCGGCAATGACTGTCACGGAGAGGTGAACCCGAGGATGAGCTCCGCCGTCTCGAGGGGGACGTCGAGCTGGGGGCAGTGCCCGATCCCCTCGAGCGCGACCCAATCCGCGTGGGGCAGCCACTCGCTGCCGAAGCGGGCGGCGGCCGACGGCCAGGGCAGCAGCTTGTCCTCCGTACCCCACACGATCCGCACCGGACAGGTGACCTTCTCGGCATCGAGGGTCCAACCCTGGCGGAGCGCGTGATCGATCAGGGGCAGCGCGCCATCGCAGCTCGCGATGCCGAGCATCTGGTCGGCGAGCAGCTCGGCCGGGATGCGCTCGAAGTTCGTGGTGATGTACCGCGTCGCCCGGCGCCGGCCCTCCCGGGAAGCCAGGATCGCGTCCGCATGCGGCGCGGACGCCTTCGCGAACTCGCGCATCGTCGACTGGAAGCGGAGCAGCTCCTTGTACGACTCGTCCCCTTGGGCCCAGCCACCCGCGGGGGCGAGCGCCACGACCGTCTTCGCCCGACCGCGCGAGGCGAGTTGAAGCGCCACGTACCCTCCGAGCGAGTTGCCGACGAGGTGGGCGGTGTCGAAGCCGGCCTCGTCCATCGCGCCCTCGACCGCGTCGGCCAGCAGGGCGTCGGTGACCTCCCCCTCGATTCGCGGCTACGCCCGCGTGCCCGGCCAGCGTAAGGGCGAGGACGTCGTGGTGGCGCTCGAGCGCCGGTAGCACGAGCTCCCAGCTGCGCCAGGTCTCGAAGAAACCGTGGAGGCACACGAGCGGCGGTCCCGACCCTCCCCGGTGGGAAGGGGTGAACGTCGAGGACAGGCGTCGGACGCTATCGGCGGTGGAGGACCCTCGAGCCGCCGAGCGGTCGATTTGGCGTCTCCCCATTCGTCTCATAGGCGAGCACCCAAGACGAGAAGGAGGGCAACATGCAAGCACGCACGAAGATCGCGGTAGCTGGGGCGACCGGGAGGGTCGGCCGCCACGTCGTCGACGTGCTCGCGGGGAAAGGCCATGACGTCGTCGCGATGTCACGTTCGCGCGGCGTGGACGTGGTGACCGGGGATGGTCTGGCAGAGGCCCTGGCCGGCGTGGAGTGCGTCATCGACGCCGCCAGCGGGCCCTCCCCCGAGGAGGAGCCGGCCACGGAGTTCTTCACGAGTGCCGCCCGCAACCTGCAGGAGGCCGGCGAGCGGGCCGGCGTGCGACGGATGGTCGTGGTGTCGATCATCGGGTGCGAGCGCTTCACCGCCGGCTACATGGCGGCGAAGGTAGCCCACGAACGCGCCACGCTGTCGGGCCCGATCCCCGTGCGCATACTCCGGGCTGCCCAGTTCCACGAGTTCGTGGCGCAGCTCGTGGATTGGGGCAGGCAGGGCGAGGTGAGCTACGTCCCGAAGATGCGCACCCAGCTGGTCGCCGCGAGGACCGTCGCCGAGGCGCTCGCCGAACTCGCCACCGACGCCGAGAACGCGCCCGCCTCGGGATCCTCCGGGACGCCGATCCCCGAGATCGCCGGTCCGCGCGAGGAGAACCTCGTCGAGGCGGCCAGGCGGCTCGTCGCCCGGCGTGGCGAGCCGGTGAAGATCGAGGGCGTGAGCGACCCGGCCGACCCCGACCGCGACCTCTACGAGACGGGCGCCTTGCTGCCCGGGCCCGATGCCACCCTCGCCGGCCCGACCTTCGAGGAGTGGCTCGAGTCCGCCGTGGCGCGACCCCTTGCTTGAGGGTCGACCGCCGGAAGGCTCGCACTGCCGTTCTCGCGATCGAGCCCCGCGTGTTGATGAAACTCGCGAGCGAGGTCGCCGGCGAGGTCATCGAGATGCTCGCCGGATCGGCGCGATAGCTTGGGCCCGAGTCCCTCGATGATCCGCAAGACCGATCTGCAGTGCGGACCTGAGCGCGCAACCGTCTCGCGAAGACACCCGATCCCTCACCAGCGGGGGCACGGGCGGCGCTCGAGTCGTTCTATTACGCGCTCAACAACAGGAACATCGAGGCCCTCAGCGACGACTGGGCCGACCATCCGCTCGTCCAGCTGAACAACCTGCTCGGCGGAATGCTCCGGGGCACGCGCTGGCTGAAGTCCCATGAAGCCGGGCGTCGCGGATGAGTCGCAAAGCGACTCGGACGTTCGGCCGATCGAGAGCGGCCGGCGGCTCAGGCGCCGCCGCGCGCCGACCGGAACTCAGAGGGCGTGACCCCGTGTGCGCGCTTGAACGCCTTGGCGAACTGGCCTGGCTGGAGGTAGCCCACGCGCCGGCCGACCTCGGCCACCGGCAGGTCGCTCGT
>DASQXU010000359.1:0-6009 GCA_035639555.1 Thermoleophilaceae bacterium | reverse complement strand
CGTGGCGGAGGCTCGCCGCTACCCGGTCGAGAAGCCGGTCGAGCGTGGCCGCCAGCTGGGTGAACTCGTCCTGCGGCTCGCCAAGCCCGAAGCGACGATCGAGGTTGCGATCGCTCCAGTCGGCGGCTTGGGCGGTCATGTGCGCGACCGGGCGCAGCGACCCGGAGATCAGCCAGCGGGCAGCTAGCGCCACCGCGACCAGCACGGCCACCGCGAAGAGAATGGAGCCGGTGAGCGCCGCCCGCTGCGTGCGCTCGTAGGGCGCGAGCGACACCCCGGCCACCACCGCGCCGAAGCGACGACCGTCGTCCACGATCGGCAGCGAGTAGAGCCTCGTGTCGGTGCCGCCAACGTCGCGCCCGCCCCCGCCGCCTGCGGCCAGCCCCGCCGCCACGCCGTCGTTGCGCGGCTGCGCACGGGGGCGTTCGAGCGGCTTCCGACCGGCAAAGACCCAGACCGAGCTGTCGACCGCACCGTCGTCGGGCGACTCGGGGGCCGCGAGCCGCCCGCGGGAGAGGCGAACCGCACCGAGCGCGGCTGCCGCGCGCGCCCGCGCCACGCCGGTCGCGTCCCGGTCGAGGCGCCGCGCGAGCACGAGGTTGAACCCCGCGGTCAGGGCCGTGACCACAGCGGCGATCCCCAGCACGACCGTGAGCTGCAGCCGCCCGCGAAGGCCCAGACGACGGCCGAACCGGCTCATCCGATGCGATAGCCGACCCCGTGCACGGTGACGATCTCGGGCGCGCCCGGGAGCGTCCGCAGCTTGCGGCGGAGTCGGGCGATGTAGACGTCGAGGGTGTTGTCGTGGACGATCGCCCCGTGCGGCCAGGCGATCTCGACCAGCTCGGCTCGCCGCACCACTTCCCCGGCCCGCGCCGCGAGCGCGGCCACGAGCCGAAACTCGGTCGGCGTGAGCTGGACCGAGCTGCCGTCGCGCGAGGCGACGTGCCCGGCCGGGTCGAGGCGGAGGCCGGCAACCCCCACCGTCGGCTCGACGCGCGCCCGCCTCAGGAGCGCGCGCAGGCGGGCGACCAGCTCCTCGAGGTCGAACGGCTTGATCAGGTAGTCGTCACCCCCGGCCCCGAATCCGCCCAGGCGATCGACGAGGGCATCCCGTGCGGTCAGGAAGAGCACCGGCGCCCAGACCCCGTGGCTCCTGAGCGCCTGGCAGACGTCACGTCCGTCCGAGTCGGGCAGGCCGATGTCGATGACGAGCGCGTCCGGCGGAGTCGACGAGGCGAGCTCGAGCAGCTCGCCTCCGGTCGCCGCCGTGCGCACGTCGAAACCCTCCTCGCCGAGCGAGCGGGCGAGCACGGCCCGCAGCTGGCCGTCGTCCTCGGCGATCAGGAGGCGTGGAAGCACCGAGGCCAGTATTGCCGGCCCGACCGCGGCGGCGCGCAACGAGCCACCCGGCCGTGACACTGGGCAGGCGCGGCCGTCGCGCCTATCGTGAGGCTTGCCCGTGCCGATCCCCGCCCTCGACAAGCGCCTCGGCTCGCGGAGGCTTGCCGCGTACCCTGTGGGAGAGGAGACCGCGCTCGCCGCCATGCCTCGCATCCGCAGCCTCAGGGACCCAACCCGCCGCGGAGCCGCCCCGGCGGCCTGAGTCTCGATGTCTTCCGCCCCGGTCACCACCAACACGCGCACCCGCCGGAAGCTGCTCAGGTGGGTGATACTCGGTGCGCTGAGCTTGGCCGCGGCCGGCCTCGCGCTCTTCGCTGTTCAGAAGATCGGCCTGCACAGGATCGGGGACGCCCTGGCCACCGTGAACGCTCCGTGGCTGCTGCTGAGCTTCGGCCTCATGACCGTGTCGATGGCGTTCCGAGCGGAGTCCTGGTACGCGTTGCTGCGGGCCGCCCTCGTGGACGTGCGCCCGCACCGGGCCGAGACCCTCCGGGGCACGAGCATCGGCGTGTTCGTGTCGGCCACGCTGCCGGGACGGTTGGGCGAGCCGATCCGCGCGGTGATCCTGAGCCGTCGGCTCGGCGACGTTCGCCGCCGGCTTCCCGTCGTCCTCGGGACCGTCTTCTCGCAGTCGCTCCTCAACATCGTCGCGCTGCTCGTGCTCGCCGGCATCACGCTGGGGGAGCTGCCGCTGGTGCGCGACCATCTCACCGCCTTCGGCCTCGCCGTGCTCATTCCCGCCGCGCTGCTGGCCTGCCTGGCGCTGGGACCACGTCTCGTTCGCCGCATCAGGTGGCAGCGCATCCCGGTGATCGAGGTCGTCAGCTCCTGGGTGGCCGACCACATCGCACAGATCCGCCGGGGCCTTCAGGCGTTCCGTGACCCCTTCCGTGGGGTCGAGGCCAGCGTCGCCCAGCTCACGGCGTGGGGATTGCAGATGCTCGCCTGCTACGTCCTGTTCATCGCGTTCGGCCTCCAGGATCGTCTGGGGGTCGGAGCCGCCGCCGCCGTTCTGCTTGCCGTGAACGTGAGCGCCATCCTCCCGCCGACGCCGTCGAACGTCGGGATCTTCCAGGCGGCTTGCGTCGTCGTCCTGTCGCTCGAGGGGATCGGGAAGGGCGAGGCGCTCGCCTACGGCATCGTCCTCCAGCTCGTCGAAGTGGCCACCGCGGTCACCCTCGGTGTGCCATCGCTCGTCAAGGAGGGTGTCTCCTGGCGCGAGATACGAGCGACCGCAGCCGACATTAGGGCCGGTCAACCCGACGGCGCCTGAGTCGGAGCCTACGCGCTTTCAGGAGTCGTTCAGACGGGACGGGCGACGCTTCGGGCGTGGCCGCCGGGCGAAGCCTCGTCCTGTCGACACACGGGCCGCAGCGTCCGGCCCGCGTACCGGCCGTGTGGGGGTCCGTGCCGTGGCCGCTGATCGGCGCGGTCACCTTGGTCACCGCCGTCGGGGGCGCCCTGCGCTTCGTCGGCCTCGCCCGTCAAGGCTTCTGGTACGACGAGGCACACACGGTGCTGCTGGTGGAGCTCACGCCCGGACGGATGCTCAGCCAGCTTCCGGTCCACGAGTCGACCCCACCCCTCTACTACCTGTGTGCGTGGGTGTGGGCGCGAGCGTTCGGGTTCGGCGAGGCGGGGCTTCGTTCGCTGTCCGCCCTCCTCGGGACGGCGACGGTGCCGGTCGGCTACCTCATCGGCAGGCGACTTGCATCGCGGCGCGCGGGGCTGGTCGCCGCCGGGCTGCTCGCCTGCAACCCATTGCTCGTCTGGTACTCGCAGGAAGCCCGCGCGTACGCCCTGCTCGTCTTCCTATCGGCCGTGGGTTTCCTGTTCTTCCTGATCGCGCGCGAGCGGCCAGCGGCCGCCTCCCTCGCCGGCTGGGCGGTGGCCTCGGCGCTGGCGCTCGCTACCCACTACATGGCCGCGCTCACCATCGCGCCCGAGGCCGTGCTGCTCCTGCTCGTGAGCGGCCAGCGGGTCATTGGCTGGGTCTTCCTGGTCGCTGCCACCGGGGCCACCCTCCTCCCGCTCGCCCTCGCCCAGCGCGCGACCCACCTCGCCGCCTGGATCGGGCGGATCCCCCTCGGAGTCCGGCTGCAACAGCTCGGTGACCAGTTGCTCGCCGGCTTCGGGGCGTCGCGCGGGCTCTCGATCGCCGCAGGCGTGGGGCTCCTCCTCGCGGTGCCGCTCCTTGTCCGTGCGCGTCCGCCAGAGCGGCGTAACGCGCTGCTCGCCGCCGGCGTCGGGGTCGCCGCGCTCGCGCTCGCCCTCGGGCTGGTTTGGCTCGGCACGGACGAGCTGATCACCCGCAACCTCCTCACCGCGCTCGTGCCGCTCGTTGTCGCGGTCGCGGTTGCGCTCGGCGGCTCGAGGGCCGGGGTCGTGGGGCTGGCCGCGGCCGCCCTCATCTGCAGTGCGTGGGTCGGCGTCAACCTCGCGGTCGCGCGCGACCCCGGCCTCCAGCGGCCCGACTGGCGCCGGGTCCTCCGAGCGCTTGGGCCGCCCCCGGGGCCGCGGCTGATCGTCCTCGAGCACTACCGGCCGAGCCTTCCCCTACCGCTGTACGACCACCGTCTCCGGCGATTGCCGCGCTGGAGGCTAGTGCTCGTTCGGGAGGTGGACGTCGTCGCCGCCCACGGCAGGCATGGGCGCTCCTGCTGGTGGGGCGCCTCGTGCAACCTGAGCCGGGCCCGGATCGCCCCGACGCCGCCGCCCGGCATGCGCCCGGCCGCCCGACTCCGCATCCCGGACTTCCGCATCGCCCGGTACGCGGCCCGGCGCCCTCTGCTCGTCAGGGTCGGAACGCTGCGGCGCGAGCTCCGGCACGTCGGGGTCGGCGCCGTGCTCTTCCAGCCGGCTTCCGGTAGCGACAGGTTGAGCGCCGTCGTTTAGTCTTGGCGCAACACGGGTTCGGGCGGGCGCCGCCCGACCCCGCGATTGGACTCGAATGGCCGCTCCCCGCTGGGAGAAAACCCTCCGCGGCCCCGTCAGCGTGGTGCTCATCGTGCTCGCCACGGTGCTCGCCCTGGCCGGAGGCGTTGCCCTCTACATGCGGGAGGAGATCATCAACTCGGACGCGTTCGCCGACCGGGCGACAGACGCCCTGGAGCGCGATGCCGTGCGCCGCGTCGTGGCCCGCGAGGTGGTCGTCCAGCTCGTCGACCGGGGCTCGACGGATTTGATCTCGGCACGACCGGTGCTCGAGTCGGTCGCCGAGTTCGTCATCCGGAGCGAGCCCTTCCGGCGCGTCTTCCGGTCCGCGGCGGTCAACGGCCACCGTCTCTTGTTCGTGCGCGAAGGCGGCAATGCAGCGTTCGACGTCGCCGATGCGGGGACCGTAGTCGCGTCCACCCTGCGAAGCGTCGCCCCCAAGGTCGCGCGCCAGATCCCGAAGGACGCCGACGCTCAGCTGATCAAGCTGAGGAAGCGCAACTTCGCGACCGGCACGCTGCGGTTCGCCGACCACGTGCGCGTGCTCGGCTTCATCCTCCTGCCCGTGGCGATCGCGATGTACGCGATTGCGGTGTTCCTCGCGCCGGACCGGCGGAGGGCGGTCACGCGACTCGGCGTCGCCCTCGGCGTGGCGGGGGCCGCGCTGGCGATCGGCCTCATCGTCCTCAGGTCATGGGTCCTCCACCACGTCTACGGGTCGGAGGAGCTCACGAACGGTGACGTCCGGGGGGCGATCGGGGGCATCTGGGACGCGTACCTGGGCGACCTGCTGGTTTGGGCACTGATTGTGGGCGCGCTCGCGCTCCTCGTCGCCGCCGCGTCCGACTCCCTCCTCAAGCCGTTCTCCGCCGGGGCGGGCGTGGCCCGGCTCCGGCGGCTGGTGCGCCCGCCGGCCGCTCCCGCCTGGCGGACTCTGCACGGGGGCGTCTTGCTCGCGCTCGGCGTCTTCATCGTCCTCCAGCCGACCCTCGCGCTCCAAGTGGTTGCCGTGGCCGGTGGCGCGCTGATCCTGTATTTCGGCGCGAGCGAGGTACTGTCGGCCGTCTACTCGCCGAGCCAGCACGAGGAGGCGGTCGCCGCCCGCGCCGCGCACCGACGGGGGTGGGCGATCGCCGGAGTCACGGTGGTGGCGGCCGCCATCCTCGGGACCGTGCTCGTGCTGGTGCTCGGCGGCGGCGGAGGGCCGGCCCAGGGCGCCACCGCGGTGCGCACGTGCAATGGGTACGCGGCGCTGTGTGACCGGCGTCTCGATCAGGTGGCGTTCGCCGGCGCGCACAACGCGATGTCCGCCGCGGACAGCCCGGGCTGGCTCCTGGCCAACCAGCGTCGCGACGTCGAGCGCCAGCTGAGCGACGGCATCCGGCTCTTTCTGATCGACCCGCACTACGGGGTCGAGGACGGCGGCGGCAAGGTGCGCACCGACTTCAGGGCGGAGCTTCCCGGTCTCAACCGGGTGGGTTCCAAGCTGTCGCCCCAGGCTCAGGCGGCACTGGAGCGGGTCGGCGGGCGCCTTGGGTTCGGCGAGTTCCGGGGCGGGAAGCCCGACGTCTGGCTCTGCCACAGCGTGTGCGAGCTCGGGGCCACGAAGATGGTCACGTTCCTGGGCACGATCCGTCAGTTCCTCGACCGAAACCCGGGCGAGGTCGTGAT
>DASQXU010000358.1:0-3880 GCA_035639555.1 Thermoleophilaceae bacterium | reverse complement strand
AAGCCAGTCGCGCGGCCGCTGAGGCGGCAGGTGACTGCTCCGGACGACCAGGGGTCGTGACGGACGACGACGTCCGCGCTTGCGCGATTGCTGGCGGAAGCGAGGGTGACGCGATCGTTAGTCGGCCCGCTCGGCCCCGGGTCGGTGTGTATCGGCACGCCGCGCGCGTAGCCGCCGGCGAGCAGCCCGGCGTAGGCCTGGGCCGGGCGCGGGGGGTCGATGATCGCGGAACTGTCGCTCGTCGTCTGAATCCGAGGGTCTAGTCCGGTCCCCCCTCTCGCACTCCTGAGAGCTTCGCGGGGGCCCACGGAAACTGGGATCTGCGACGCGTCAGTGCCGCGAATTCCCTCGCTAACGATCTCCGTTACCGCCGCCGCCGGTGGCCTAGCAATCGGGTCGCAGGACATAGCGTGGGGCGCGGCGTCCGCGCGATCCGCCTGTCCGCAAGCGGAGAGCGCCAGGGTCGCTCCTGCCACCGCCAGCGCCGAGCCTCGCCGCAGGGAGCGCCACGGAAACCGGCCGAGCTGGACCCGGGCGAACCATGCGAGCCCGGCGAGGAAGAGCACCGTCGCGACGTAGAAGTTGAGCCTGAGCCCGAGGATGTGGTGCGCGGGGTCGACGCGCAGAAGCTCCTCCCCGATTCGCCCCAGCGAGTAGCCGGCGACGTAGAGCGCGAACAGCCCGGGCGCACGGATGCGACGGTGACGGCCCAGCCACACCAGCGCGGCGGCGAGCATGAGGTCCCAGATGAGCTCGTAGAGGAAGGTCGGATGGAAGGTGGCGACGTGCTCGTACCCGACAGGACGATGCGCCGGTGAGATCCGAAGCGCCCAGGGGAAGGTCCGTCGGACGGCCGAACAGCTCCTGATTGAAGTAGTTGCCGACTCGGCCGATCGCCTGGGCGACGAGAAGGGCGGGCGCCGCTGCATCGAGGAAGGGAGCGATGGCCACGCCCCGGCGGCGAAGCACCCAGAGGCCGGCCAGCGTGCCGCAGGCGATCCCGCCCCAGATGCCAAGCCCGCCGTCCCAGATCGCGAGCGGCCCCCACCAGTGATTGGGAACCTCGTTCCAGCTCGTCGCGAGGAAGTACAGCCGCCCCCCGATCAGCCCCGCGGGAAAGCCCCAGAGAGCGACCTCGTGGACAAGGGCGCGATTGCCGCCGGCGCGCTCACAGCGACGGCTCGCGATCGCCACCGCGCCCAGGACTGCCACCACGTAGGCGAGCCCGTAGGCGTGGATGAACAGCGGACCGAGGTGGAGCCCGTTCGACGGGGGACTTGGAATCGACCCGATCATCGGCAGCGAACGCTAGGAGACGGTGTCCGCATCTAGGTCACTTCGAGCGCACGCCGGTGGTAGCCCGACGCGCCGGGCGGATGTGGCGGCCGCGAGGCTGCGTCCTGTAGCCGGCCCCCGCCGTCCGTCGCCCGGCAGACGAGCTCGTGGCGGCCGGCGCGCTGCGGCGTCCAGCGGTAGGCCCAGCGAGTCCAGGCGTATGGCGACAGCGGCCGCTGGGCCTGGGCGCGCTGCCAGCTGCGGCCCCCGTCGGTAGACACCTCCACGCCGGCGATCCCGCGGAGCCCCGCCCAGGCGATCCCGGCGATCCAGGTCGGCTCCCCCGCGGCCGCCTCGTGCGGAGTGTCGATCCGGGACTCCGTGCGAACGACCCAGTATCCGTCCAGCCTTGCCGCTGCCAGTAGCCATCCACGTGGTGATCGGTCAGGACAATCCGCTCGAGCCATTTCGGGTTCTTGATGCCGTACATCGCCGGAGCGCGCAGACGGCAGGGGAAGCCGTGCTCGCGGGTCAGGGACCTGCCGTTCGGGGCGATCGCCACCAGCACGCTCGGGTGCATCGCCTCCGCAAGCGGGGTCGCCGCCGTGTAGCCGTCGGCACACTCGAAGACGAGCTCCACTGCCTCGGGCCGCGGGCCGGCAGGTTCTCCTCGCTGAGCGCATCCACCGGCTCCCACCGAACACCGGTCACACGCCGCAGAAGCGCGAGCAGCGACAGGTGTCGGAGCGCGTGCGCCAGCTCCACCCGGCAGCCCGGCTCGAGGTGCCGCAGCAGGTCGAGCTCGCCGCCGTCGTAGGCGCGGTGGCAGCGCCGGCAGAGCGGCACGACGCGGTCGGGCTCGTCGCAGCCGCCGAGCGAACGCGGCACGAGGTGCGCCGGGTCGACCGGCTGGCGCCCGCAGACGAGACACGGCCGGCCTGCGACCTTGCGCCGCTGGAGCTCCGAGGCCGGGCTCAGCCCGCTTCGGCGCAGAGGCGTCACTCGCCTGAGGCCGGTCCGCCGCTCGAGCCTCGCCCTCCTGCGCGGCCCGTCGCTTCTGCGCCCGCTACGCCGCACGGCCGGCAGCCGACAGCGGCGCCGCGATCGCCTCCGGCGGGGTGACCACCGGGCCGGCGCACAGCCGGTAGCCGACCCCCCGCACGTTGCCGATGAGGTTGGGCGCGCCGGCAAGCGCCAGCTTCTTGCGCAGCCGGCTAGCGTGGGCGTCGACCGTGCGGGTGTTGCCGAGGGCCTTGAACCCCCAGACGTCACGCAGCAGCTCCTCCTTGGTATAGACGCGGGTCGGCTCGGTTGCCAGGTGCGAGAGGAGCTCAAATTCCACCCGGGAGACCTGGACCGACCGCTTGGCCACCGTGACTCGGCGCTGAAGCGCATCGATTTGAAGCGCCCCGACCCGCTGGCGGGCAGGCGTGGCGCCCCTCGAGCGGCGCAGAAGCGCCCGCAACCGGGCCAGGAGCACCGGGTAGCTGATCGGCTTGGGGAGGTAGTCGTCGCAGCCCTCCCGAAAGGCGCGCAGCTCGGCGAGCTCCGAACTGTCGGAACTCAGCACGATCACTTGCAGGGCTTCGTCGCCCCCCGAGCGGATTCCGCGCAGGAGCTCGAGCGGGGCATGCGGGTGTTCGAACTCCCCGAGCACGAGCAAGTGGGGGTGCAAGCTCGCGAGCTTGACCCGGGCCTCCTCGGCGCACTGGGCGCCGCGTGCGGCGAAGCGGTCGGCCAGGAACTGGCCGACCAGGAACTCGCGCAGTGCCTCGTCGCGCTCGGCGACGAGCACCGTGGTTGGCATGTCGTCCACCGAGACTCCTCTCAGTCGTTGGATTTCGTGTCGTGGTGCCGGCGGGTCAGCAAAGCCGGCGCCGAGCCCGAGCTCGAGCCGGCGCGGCCCGATCTGTCGCCCGGGACGCCGAAGGCCGTCGCGAGGTAGGCGTCCGGGCGCGCGGCGAGCGCCGTGAGTTCGCCCGCGGGCATCAGGAGCACACGGGCGTAGCGCTGGGCTCGCTCCTGGCATGGCGATCCTCGGCGAGGCCCAGCTCGATCTCCATCGCGAGCCGGCACATCGCCGCGGCGAAGCGCAGCACCGGGTCGTCAATACGACGTGCCTCGAGCTTGGGCTCGAGCAGCGCCAGGTCGCCGTTCACGACAGCGCGACCGCCTGCCTGGCGTAGGTGATGAGCTGCACACGCCTGAAAGCGCGGCGGCGGAGAACTCGCCCCGAATGAAGCGACCCCCGCCCGCCACCGGGCAAGAAGGCCGCCAGCTTTGCGAACAATCAGTTCGTGTCGATCGACGGGAGCTCATACGCGCGGTTTCGGCGCGCCCTCGAGACCGGGAACCTGACGCTCGTCCGCGCCGCGGCGGCCGAGCTCCCATCGATCAACCTCGACGACGCCCTGCGCGTGTGCCTCCTGCTGCGCAGAGCCGACGCCAGGCTCTATGAGCGGGCGACGGTCCGCTCGCTCGGTCGTTTGGCAGCCCCAGGGTGCTCGAGCGCTCGCGATGCTCCACCCAGCGGTCGCCGCCTTTCGCTGCCCGACGATCCGGAGGCGGCGCAGCGCGAGCTTGTGGCGCTGATCCGGCGCTGATG
>DASQXU010000357.1:0-4546 GCA_035639555.1 Thermoleophilaceae bacterium | reverse complement strand
CCGCCGACGTCGAACCAGAGGGCCGGCGTCAAGGAGGTACCCAGGAGCCCCGGCACCAGCAGGACGGAAGCGCCCACGTAGGACACCGCGGGCACCCACACGCGGGCGTTGATGACCCCGCGGCGGAGCATCCAGTCGGTCAGCCGGCCGCTCACGAGCGTGCCGACCAGCGCGCCCACCACCAACACCCCCAGGACCGCGGTCGCTGTCGCCTGGCTCGTGTGGTAGTGGCCCCGCACGAACACGACCGCGAACGTGTTGAGCCCGGCCAGGAAGAAGTAACCGAGGGCCGACGAGACGATCAGGGTCACGTTCGTCGGGACGCGCAGGATGTAGCGGACCGCGCGGAACAGCGGCATCCCGGCGGCGTCCTCGCGGAGGACGAGCTCCGGGTCGGGGCTCACCCCGCGCCGACGGGCCGCCTCGTGGGCGAGCTCGTCCTCGCGCACCGGCTCCTCGACCTGCTCCTCGTCGGCGTCCCGGTTGTCCCCGGCGGCGGCGGCGAAGAGGTCGAGCTCGCCGTGCTCGAGTCGGCTCTGCCCCCCGCGCCGCGGCTCGGGGACGGTCCGCCAGATCGTCCGAGCTAGGAAGAAGCCCGGAATCGCGATCGCCCAGAAGGCGAAGCGCCACGAGAGCGCCGCCGCGATCAGCCCGCTCACGACGAAGCCGATCGCGGTGCCGGCGATCTCCCCGCCGAGGATGTAGCCGTAGACCCGGCCTCGCTCACGTGGCCCGAAGTAGTCGCCGGTCAGCGAGGCGATCGCCGGCCCGGCGGTCGCGGTCACCGCACCCAGGGCGAGGCGCGAGTACAGGAGGGTCGAGTACGAGCCGGCGGCCCCGCTCATGAACATCGCGATGCTCCACAGGACGATGCTGCCCGCGAGCAGGCGCACCCGCTTGACCCGGTCGACCAGGAGCCCGACCGGCACGGCCGCTATCGCCCCGACGACCAGCGACGCCGACCCCAGGAGGCCGATCTTGGCGTTCCCGATGTGGAGGTCCGGCTGGAGCTGGCCGGCCACCGCCCCCACGGTCGCCGCGTCGGCGCTGCTTAGCGCCAGCACGGCGCCGAACACGAAGATGACCCGGGCGCGCGCCGGCCCGCCGACCATGTCGACCATCTCGGCCTGGACGCGCCGCCCGGCCCAGCGGGTCGCCGCCGCCATCGCCGAGCCGATCCGCCGCGTCGCCCCCGGGCTTCCCTCGAAGCTCACGCCGCGAGTATTGCGTCGGCGCGAGTTCGGCCGGTCTCGCCGCGGGTCGATGCACGCCCCCCCGCGCGTCTGTTCGGGCTGACGCCCCGGGCAGGATTCGAGCCTGCGGCCTACTCCCTTAGGAGCGTGACACCAGCCGTGGGGTTGGCTTGGCTAAGCGGCGCCCTAGTTGCGCTGAGTTCCCCTCAGCGTGGCCCACAACCTTTAGCTCGGGACGCATCTGGGACACGAACTGCGCAAAGCGCTGGGCGCGTCGTGCTTCGGCACGCTGCGGGTGAGTGCCGTATTGGCCGCCAGTGGGCAGGCGATTAGCGCCGGGTGCACCGGGGATTGACTCAGAACCGGCACCACCCGAACCGAAGGAGCGCCCCATGGAGGCCGCGATCACGCCTGAAGCAATCGTCGTGCGACAAGTGACTCACTATCAGACCTCATGGGCGGAGAGCGACGCAGGCGCACCCGGAGTGTTCTCGGTTCAACTCATCCTTGACCAGGGCGCGGCGGAGTACGTGATCCGACCTACGGCGGATGATCTCGATGTTCTCCTCCAGCTACTGGAGGGCGGCGAGGAGGTCTACTTCGACGTCAACCGCAAGGTCCTCATATTCGGGAACCAGTCCGTTAACGGCTGAGGGGCCCTTGCGGCTGGCCTCTTGAGGGGGAAGTGGTCCATATCACCGCCGCGGTGATCAAGGCGGACATGTCCAGCGCTCGCGCTCAAAAAAGCGCCCGGTATAGCGGGTGATGCAGTCGGGATCGAGCGCCCCGGGCAGGATTCGAACCTGCGGCCTACTCCTTAGGAGGGAGTCGCTCTATCCGGCTGAGCTACCGGGGCCTGGTCGCAGATCTCCGCTCTGCGAGGCGTTTCCGGCGGCGCCGCGGCGGCCGCCGGCTTGGTCAGCGTAGCGCCGCGCTCTGCACGCTGCCCGCACAACGCATCGGTCACTCATGGCACCACCCTGTAGGCGTCGACCCCCTTTGCGATGGGGTCGTGCGCGACGCCGGCGTAGATCGCGTGCCGATCGGCGGGGTCGAACGCCAACCCTCCGACGAACCGAGTACTCGGTCTGGTTGGAGCTCGTAACCCGCTGCCGGCCGCTGCCGTGCGGGCGCATCCGCCAGAGGTCGAGCCCGTTGTAGGGCGGGGTGACGTCCCAGCCCTTGCCGGTGAGGTCGTACTCCCAGACGACCGAGAACAGCAGCCACGGGCCCGTCTCCGGGAACACGCCGTCGGGTGCGACGTGGACGAACTCGTGGTATGGGCTGTGGTTCTCCCACCAGTCGGCGCACCACGAGTTGCCGCTGCACCAGGTCGGCGTCTTGAACGGCGGTGAGATCCGCGTCGGGGGGCGCTCAGATCCTCGGGGATCGTCCAGAGCTGAGTCGAGTACCAGTTCCAGCCCCAGCCGGTCGGCGGGACGCCCTGGTCGGAAGCGAATAGGAGCTTGCCACCGAGGCAGCCGTAGGTTTCGAGGAAGCCGGGATCGCTGGTGTTCGACCAACTGCGCTCGTTGGCCAGGTGCCCGTCGGAGGTGATGTCGGCGACGTGCAGCGCCCACTGGCCGAGGTAGTAGTTGTCCCACGGCTGCCAAGAGCCGACGTCGCCCGGCCACTTGAGTTCTCTGACCAGACGACCTTCGTAGCGTCGCCGTTGAGCTTCCCCCAGATGATTCCTCTGCGCCCGCTCGTAAGCTGGGTCAGCCGACCCGTCCGGCGGTCGAGCAGCTGAAGTTGGACGCCGAGCCCCTCCCCGGCTCGGCCGCGCTCCACGTGCGAGTGAAGCCCTCGGCCCTCTCGACGAGAAGCCACCGGCCGTCCGCCGTGAGGCTCGCCGCCCCGCGGTGCCCGTCCCACGGGTCGAGCCCCGGGACCGGCTGGGCGCCTGAGCAGCTCCTGTCGCCGATCCGCGCGTCCCAGAGCCCGTTCGGCTGGCGTTGGTTGAAGACCATCTGCCCGCCGGCGATCCCGATCGGCGCGCAGTTGTGGGCGAGCAGCGTTGTGGTCGTCGCGCGGGCTGACGGGACGAGCATGGCGCAGATCGCGCCAAGGGCTGGCAGCATTGCGAGCCGAAGTCGCTCCCGACCCCACCGGCGCAAAGCGGGCGCGAGTCCAAGAACGCCTCGACCATTGGTTGAAGGCGCTTGAGTAATGGGCCGAGCTCGAGTATAACTTTCCCCGTCCCAGCCGCAACACGAGTTGGGAGGAGTCGCCGGTGGGAGGCGGATGGCCGCCTCACTCCCCGGACCGGTGCTCTGACGGCGTGCCGTCAGGATGCTGGGCTGCGGCCCTTGTAGCTCGTGGATCAGAGAGGTCCGCCCAAGGCGGGCCTCTCGCTATTCGGGGTCTCTACGGCGAGCCGAGCCGGGACGGCGCGGAGCTGGCCGGAGAGGATCACTCCTCCTCGTAGAGCGACTCGGCGGCCAGCTCGGCGCCCCGGGGCCCGTAGAGGCGGACCTCGACGTAGTCGCCGGTGTAGTCGTCGAGCGAGATCAGGGTGAAGCGCTCCTCGACCAGCTCGCACTGGTCGGTTGTCGTAGGGCCGAGCTCCGCGGTTGCCACGGCGCCGTTCGGCACGAGCGCCACGCCCCACACCAGGGTCACCGCGCCGCGGCGACCCTGGGGGCCGCGCCAGTGTCCGATCTCCTGGTCGGACAGGTCGAGCGTCCAGTCCGGGTTCGCGTCGGCGGTCTCCGGGGTCCAGTCGACCGCGGCCTCGAAGCCGGTCGCCTCCGCGCCCTCGTGCTCGCGCTCGTAGGAGACGTATCCGAACAGCTCGAGCCCGGTCGAGGTGCGGCTCGTCGCCGGCACGTAGGTGCGCCCGTCCCAGGTCCGGTCCGGAAACCAGACGATCTCGCCCGGGTCGCCCAGGTCCTCCTCGGCCTCCAGGCCGCGCGCGGCGTCGAGGAAGTGCTGGCCGAGCGCGTCCGCCCAGCGGCCGTAGGGAAGGGGCTCTTGCGGCGGTTCGGCGGCGAAGCGCGGGATGGGCCGTTCCGAGGGCGGCACGGCGGGGCAAGCTACAGGGCTTCGCGCAACCGCTCGGCCGCCCGCTCGGGGGGGAGCGCATTCAGGTGGATGCCGGTCCCGACCTCGAGCCCGGCCAGCTCGGAGAGCCGGGGCAGGACGTCGATCCGCCAGCAGAAGCGCTCGGCCCCGCGCGGGGCGGTCCGGACCCACAGGTTCAGCGGGGGGAAGGCGCCGAGGACCGAGCGCAGCCGCCCGAGGCACTCGTGGAGCAGCGCGGCCCCGAGCGGGCCCTCGTCCTCGAATCGCCCTACTGGCGTGCGCGGCACCAGCTGGAGCTGGAAGGGGACCCGCGCGGCAAAGGGGCAGAT
>DASQXU010000356.1:0-2581 GCA_035639555.1 Thermoleophilaceae bacterium | reverse complement strand
GTAGTCGTAGACGACAAAGCGCTCGCCGGTGTCCGGTTGGGCGCCGCCGAAGATCGGGTTCACCCACTGGCCGCTCGCCGCGCAGACCCGCTCGGGCACGGCCTTCGCGAGCGCGCCGAAGATCAGCTCGACGATGCGCTGGTTGAGACACGCCCGGCCCCCCACCGCGGCCGGGGGCCGCGGGTTGAAGAACGAGCCCTTCGGCGCCACTACCCGCACCGGGCGCAGCTGACCCTCGTTCTGGGGAATGGTGTCGCGGGTCGTGATCGCCTTGGTCACCCAGTAGCAGTAGGAGCGCGTGTAGGTAAGCGTGCTGTTGATCGCGGACGAGGTCTGGGAGTCGGTCCCGGCGAAGTCGAACTCGAGCTCGTCGCCGTCGACCGTTACCGCGACCTCCATCCGCACGGGCTCGGTCCCCGGTCCGACGTCGTCCAGCAGGTCGGCGAAGCGGTAGGTGCCGTCGGGGATCTCGGCCAGCGCCTCGCGGACGGCGGCCTCTGACCGGTCGAGGAACTCGCCGGCGGCGGCGTCCACCGTCCCCCGCCCGTAGTGGCGGGCCAGCTCCTCCAGCTTCCTCGCGCCCACGTGGAGGGCGCTGCGCTGGGCCCGGAGATCGCCGAGCACGAGATCCGGCACCCGCACGTTCGCCTCGATGATCCTGAAGACCTCGTCGTTCTGGCGCCCCTCGCGGTAGAGCAGCGTGGGCAGCAGGCGCAGCCCCTCCTGAACCATGTCGTGAACCCCCACCACGCCCTGGCTGCCCGGCATGGTGCCGCCGATGTCGGTCACGTGCACCGTCGCGCAGACGAACCCGATCGGCACACCGTCCAGCTGCACGGGGCTGAGCGCGAATACGTCGGGGAGGTGTCCCGCGCCCAGGTGGGGATCGTTCATCACCACCACGTCGCCGGGGCGGAGCGAGCCCATCGGGTAGGTCCCGAGCATGTGCTCCACCGCGTGCGGCATCGAGCCGAGGTGCGCCGGGCTGCGGTTGGCTTGGGCCACAAGCCGGCCGCGCGCGTCGAACACGGCGGTGGACATGTCGCCTCCCTCCCTGACCTGATCCGAGTAGGCGGTCCGGGCCAGCGCGGTCGCCATCTCCTCGGCGATCGAGACGAGCCGCCCCCACACCACAGCGACGGTCAGGCTGTCGGGGCGGGTCACCGTCCGACCTCGATCAGCAGAGCCCCGCGCTCGTCCACCTGCAGCGTGTCGCCCGGCGGCACGACCGTGGTGGTGTGCGCCTCCTCCACCAGGCAGGGGCCGTCGAAGGCGTCGCCAGGCGCCAGGCGCTCGCGCGCGAGTACCGGCGTCTCCACGCGGCCGGTGCCGGGGAAGTGGGCGGCCCGGGCACCCTTCTGTGGAGGGCCGGCCGTCGGCTGCGGAGCGTCGCCGTCGGCGGCGGCTTCGCCGCGCTCGTGGAGCAGGGTCAGGAACCAGGTCACCGCCTCGAGCGGCAGGTTCTCGCGGTAGCCGTAGACGCGCTGGTACTGCTCGTGGAAGGCCTCGACCAAGCGGCCGAGATCGTCCGGGGACTCGTCGATCGCCACCTCGAGTTCGTGCCCCTGTCCCGCGAGGCGGAGTCCCACGGTGCGCCTGGCCGCCAGCTCGCGGTCGCCCCAGGTGGCGCCCACCACCGCGCGGGCCTCCGCCTCTAGCCCGCGGAAGATCTCCGCCGCCTCCTCCGCCGCCGCCGGATCGCCGAGGCGCACGATCGCAGTACGCGCGAGCTCGAACGACTCGTCGCCCTCGAGCAGCCCCAGCGCGGACCCCACCCCGGCCGCCGGCGGCACGATCACCCGGCCGACGCCGAGCGCACGAGCCAGGCGCGCCCCGTGGGCCGGCGCCGCGCCGCCGAAGCACACCATCGCGAGTTCTCGCGGGTCGACGCCGCGGTCGATCGACACGAGCCGGGCCGCGCGCTCCATCTCGAGCGTGGCCACCTCGTGCACGCCCCACGCCGCGCGCTCGAGGTCGAGCCCGAGCGCTCGTCCCAGCCCGCCGACGGCGCGCTCCGACGCCTCGGGGTCGAGGGTCATCGCGCCGCCCGCGAACTCGTCCGGGTTCAGGTATCCGAGCAGCAGGTTGGCGTCGGTGACGGTCGGCTCGCGGCCCCCGCGGCCATAGCAGGCCGGCCCGGGGTCGGCCCCCGCGCTCCGCGGGCCGACCGAGACCACCCCCACGCGCGCCTCGGCGATGCTCCCGCCGCCCGTGCCGATCTCGACGAGGTCGATCGCCGGGATGTCCAGAGGCAGCCCGCTCCCCCGGCGCATCTCGACCCGCTCTAACTCGAAGGCACGCGTGGTCGCCGGCCGTCCGTCCCGAATCACCGCGGCCTTGGCCGTCGTCCCGCCCATATCGAAAGCGATCGCCGCCTCGACGCCCAGCGCCTCACACAACGCCATCGTGCCGACCACTCCGCCAGCCGGGCCGGACTCCATCATCTGGATGCATTGGCGGCGCGCCAGCTCGACGTCCGACAGTCCGCCATTGGACTGCATGATCATCAGGTTGCCGGCGAACCCCTCGCCCTGGAGCCGGGTTTCGAGGTCCGACAGGTAGGCGCTTACCCGCGGCCCGA
>DASQXU010000355.1:0-7281 GCA_035639555.1 Thermoleophilaceae bacterium | reverse complement strand
CGAATACCCGGTGCTGGTCGTCCCAACCGAAGCCGGTGCTCGGCCGTCCCTGGGCGCTCAGCGCCCTCGCTCGAGACTGTCGCGCTCTCGAGTTCTCTCCCCGGCGTCGCGCCCGTCGGACGACCGCTCCTCCTCCACGATCGAGAGCGCGGTCGCCCCGCACTCCTGGCAGCGGCTGACCTCCCTGATCGCGGCAACGGGGGCCTCCGTCTCGTACACGGCACCGCAGTAGGTGCACTCCACCGTGGTCGTCACCGGTAGGTGATACCCCGTGCGCGCCACCCACCCGATGTCGGCCAGCTGACCATCTGGCCGCCTCCCCGGGAGTAGCCGGGCCTCCGACGGCCTCGGCCCAAACGCCCAACGCCGCTCCCACCGCGCCGAGGCCGAGGCACTCAACCAACTCGAACGCGAAGGACGGAGCGGCGCCCATGGCGCCACGAGCTTCGAGACCGCGTCCCCGGGGCTTCGTCAGGCGACCGCGTTCTGCAGCCGCTCGTCCTGCTGCTCCTCAGAGGGTTGGCGCCTGACGGGCTGCAGCCGTCGCAGGTAGGAGACGGGCACATCGATAAGCACGCCCGTTCGGCAGTCCTCGATCACTGCCCGCCCATCACGGACATGCTCAATGCGGTAGAGGTCTCTCTCCGAGCGGTAGTACTCCGTGCACGCGCTGTATCGATCGGACTCGGAGGCGGGCGTGCGTCTGGCGCCTCGCATCTGCCTGAATAGACCCATACGTTCTGCTCCACGCCTGTTCGGTTATCCGCCGCTCCGCGGCGTGTCGCGGGGCTACCCCGGTCCGTGCCGCCGAACCACGCCGTGTCAGGGGGAGAACCGTACGCGCCCCCGCGTCGAGCCCCGCCGTCTCGGTGATGGTCGAGCAGCTCCCCAAGTCGAAGTTCCCCGGTGCGCCCGCGTCGGGCGAGTAGTGTCCGCCCCGATGCACGCGGACGATCCCCTCGAACAGCTTTCCTCCCAAGAGCTCCACGACCTGGCGGTCCGGCGGGCGCGGCGCCACCTCGACCTCCGCTTCTTTTGGCGTCTGATGGAGGTCCTTCCCGCCGCCGAGGCCGCGGCCGGACAGGTGGGTGAGGCGCAGGCCGACGTGGCGCATCTCAGTGCCCACATCGACGACGTCACTGACTCCGGGCGCGGGGAAGTCGCCGAGCTGCTGCGTCCCTTCTACCTCGACTACCTGCGACAGCACGGCGTCAAGCCTCCGTAGCCCTCCGCGACCGCCCCCAGGCGTCCGTTAGCGCTCGCGCCTACCTGAGAGCGGCGTGCACTGGCTGCACGTGTGAGATCAGCTCGCCGTCGAGGAGGGCGTGCAAAGCGAAGCCCGCGGGCTCGTCGGCGAGCTCGATCTGCTCCGAGCCGAAGTTCAGCCGCGCCTGTACGTAGGTGCTCGGAACGGTGAGCACGGAACGGCCCGCGAGCTCGGCCGTCATCGTGCGGTGGACATGACCGGCAACCACCCGTCGTACTTGGCCGTGGCGCTCGAGCACTTCGCCGAGCGCCCGCCGATCGGCGGTGGGCAGGCCGAGCTCATCCCACGCCGGCACCCCGGTGACGAGCGGTGGATGGTGCATCGCGAGCAGCGTCGGCGACTCTGGTGCCTCGGCCAGCTCGGCGTCGAGCCAGCCGAGCCGCTCGGCGTCGAGCGCGCCGGTGTCCTCGCCCGGGCGGGTGGTGTCGAGCACGACCAGCCGCAGTGGCCCGAGGTCGACCGAGTACTGCACGGGGTCGCCCGAAGCGCCCGGCACGCCGAAATGGCGACGCAACGCGCCGCGGTCGTCGTGGTTGCCTGGCAGGACGTACAGCGGGGCCCTCAGTGGAGCGAGGAGCTCGCGCACCTGCTCGTACTCGACGTCGCCCGCGTTGTCGGTCAGATCGCCGGAGACGAGCACCGCATCCGGCGGTGGCATCGAGCGCACCGACTCGACCGCCGCGGCGAGCCCTGCCACCGGATCCCCCTCGGCTTCCCACTCGGCTCCGATGTGAGGATCGCTGAGCTGGACGAGGAGAAACGGGTGGCTCATGACGACATAATCGCGGGGCGAGCCACAAGCGCAATCGACACGTTCGCTGTCACGTCGCGGCGACGGTAGGCTCTGCCCACGGCATGTACCCGCGTTGCCTCGCTTGGGGTTGGGCCATCGCCGCGCGCACCCACCTCTCGACTTGCGAGACAGCGCGCGGCCGAGGCACCAAGATGAGCCGGTTCGCGCTCGTTGGGCTTGCGGTCGCTCTGACGATGGGCGCGGTGCCCCCGAGCGCCGATGCCCGGCGTGTGCGCCCTGATCCGACGTTCGGCGGTGGGCGGGGTTGGTTGACCACGCGGATCCCGGGCAGCTCACCGGTTGCCTACGGCGCGGCGGTGCTCCGCGACCGGAGGATCGTGATCGCCGGACAGGCGACCGCCCCCGACGGAAGCAATTCACAGATTCTCGTCGTACGCTATCGCCGGGACGGGCGCCTTGACCGCACCTTCGGCTCACGCGGCATCTTCAAGACGGCGCTCCCGGCAGCGGCTGGCCCGTTCCTTGCGACGTCCGTCGTGCCGGAGAGGTCGACTGGCAGGCTCCTGATCGGCGGTGGCTACGGCCAGGACTCGATGCTGGTCCTGCGCCTGACGGCCGCCGGGCGGCTCGATCGCACGTTCGGGCGAAATCGAGCCGGCCTCGCGAGCGTACCGGCCGGAGGGATCGCCAACTCGCTGGCCATCCAGCCGGGCGGCGGGATCCTGCTCGGCGGCTCCAACGCAAACGGCCCGGGCCGGCCCATGGTCGTGGCGCGGTTCACCCGCCACGGGCGACTCGACCGCCGATTCGGCCAGGGAGGGCTCGTGCAGGCTATGTTCTGGAACCCGAACCTCGCGTTCAGCTCGGGGGTCAGCGGCCTCGCGACGACTCTCGACGGGGGGGTCATCGCCTCTGGGCATCTCGATTATGGATACGGCAGCGCCGGCGTGTTCCGCCTGTCTTCGCGGGGGCGGTTCGTGCGGAGCTTCGGAACCGGCGGTCACGTGGAGGTCAAGTTCAGCGACCCGGGTGCTCGCAGCGGGTTCGCGCAGTGGTTCCCGTGTGCGATGACCGTCGACGCACGCGGTCGGATCACGGTGACCGGGGATGGATCGATCGGAGCGACCAACGCGCTCCTGAGCACTCGGCTGAGACGGCGGGGAGCGCTCGACCGCTCCTTCGGCAAGGCTCGAAACGGCCGGGTCGTGACCCCAGGCTTGCTCAGCGGCGACGACACGACCTGCGGCGCCACCGCCAGCGCGGCGGGCTCCCTGATCGTCGGAGTGGGATCCAACCTGGTGAAGCTGCGACCGAACGGTGCACCGAACCACGGCTTCGCACACCGCGGGGTGCTCGCGATCGGCAAGCCTCCGCAGGTAAATATCAACGCCGTCGCGCGCTCGGGTTCACGCCGTGTCGTGCTTGCGGGCGTCGCAGGAAACCGCCTCTACGTCGCGCGGTATGTGCGGCCGCCGCGGCGCTAGCCCGGGCCCTCGCGCGCTGCTTCAAGAAGCAGCGGCGGAGGCGGCTCGCGACCTCTAGGCAGCCCTGAGCGCCTCCTGCACGACGCTCTCGGCGTCAGCGAGGATGCGCTCGAGGTGCTCCTCGCCGCGGAAGCTCTCCGCGTACATCTTGTAGACGTCCTCGGTGCCCGACGGCCGCGCGGCGAACCAGCCGTTCTCGGTGATGACCTTTACTCCGCCGATCGGCGCGCCGTTGCCGGGCGCATTGGTGAGCACGTCGAGGATCGGCTCACCGGCCAGCTCGGCGACCCGCAAGCGCTCTGGAGACAGACGACCGAGCGCCTCCTTCTCGTCGGCCGTAGCCGGGACGTCGACGCGGCGATACGCCGGCGCGCCGAAGCGCTCCGTGAGCCGGCCATAGAGCTCGCCGGGGTCGCCACCACTCAGTGCGGTCATCTCGGCCGCCAGCAAGCAGGGAATCAAGCCGTCCTTGTCGGTCGTCCACACGGAGCCGTCGCGACGAAGGAACGAGGCGCCTGCGCTCTCCTCGCCGCCGAAGCCCACGGAGCCGTCCAGGAGGCCCTCGACGAACCACTTGAAGCCGACCGGCACCTCGACGAGCCGGCGGTCCAGGTCGGCGGTCACGCGGTTGATGATGCCGCTGCTCACGAGCGTCTTCCCCACGCCGACGTTCGGCGACCAGTCGCGGTTTCCGCCAAACAGGTACGCCACGCAGGCGGCCAGGTGGTGGTTCGGATTGAGCAGCCCGGCGCCCGGGGTGACGATCCCGTGCCGGTCCGCATCCGGGTCGTTTGCGAAGGCGACGTCGAAGCGGTCTTTCAGATCGGTGAGCCCCGCCATCGCGTACGGCGAGGAGCAGTCCATCCGAATCCGGCCGTCCCGGTCGGCGGGCACGAAGCGGAACGTCGGATCGACGGTCTCCTCGACGATGGTCAGATCGAGGCCGTGGCGCTCCGAGACCGCGTGCCAGTACGCCACACTCGCGCCACCGAGAGGATGGACACCCAGCCGCAGCCCGCTGTCCCGGATCACACCGAGGTCCACCACGCTGCCCAGGTCGCCGACGTAGGCGGATACGTAGTCGTGGCGCCGTGGCGCAGGAGCCGCGCGCCGTACGCCCTCGAGGTCCCGCTCGAGCAGAGCGTTGGCTTCGCGCTCGATCCACGAGGTGACCTCGGTGGCCGCCGGCCCCCCGTGTGGCGGGTTGTACTTGAAGCCGCCGTCCTCGGGAGGGTTGTGCGACGGGGTGACCACGATCCCGTCCGCCGGTCCGCCCCGGCCATCCCGGTTGTGCGTGAGGATCGCGTGCGAGATCGCCGGGGTCGGCGTGAAACCGTCGCCTGCGTCGACCATCACCTCGACGTCGTGCGCGCTGAGCACCTCGAGGATCGTCCCGAACGCCGGCTCCGAGAGCGCGTGGGTATCCCTTCCGAGGAAAAGGGGGCCGTCGATGCCCTCGGAGTCGCGGTAGCGGCAGACCGCCTCCGAGATCGCCAGCACGTGCGCCTCATTGAACGTGCGCGCGAGGGAGCTCCCTCGATGGCCGGAGGTCCCAAAGGCGACGCGCTGCTCGGCGATGGTCGGATCCGGCGTCTCGTGGTAGTAGGCGTCGATCAGACGGTGGACGTCGATCAGCTGCGACTCGTCCGGCAGCTGTCCCGCCCTGGGGCTGACATCGGTTGACGCCACGGTCCAGAAGGTAGGGCGGCCACGAGGGAATGCAAGCCGCCCACTCGAACCTACCCGCCCGTGGGCCTACGAGCACATCTCAAACCGAGTCGACGGAGCTGAGCACCTGCGGTTGCGAGAGACCGCACCGGCCCCGGGAGTGCCCTAGCCCTCGGCGGCCCAACCGTCAAGCGGCGGTGATTCCGGCGCTTTCAGCGGCGTCGTTGATTCGCTTGTTCACCACTCCGCACGGAACGAGGAATGGCTTGGTCACGCACTGAATCTGGAGAGTCTGGTCGCTTGGTTCGTAAGTCCACCTCAGGCCGAAGCCTCCCTTGGATGCCTCGCCTCGATCTGACTCGATGTTGACCCCGTAGCTTCGGCTGACGACGTCCTTCACCCGTGCCCACTTAGAGGCGTCAACCCCGGAGTACGTCAAGCGGTCACATGCCATCTCTCCACCTCCTTACCAAACTGGTCGACGGCCTCATCTGCACGTGCGGCGCGCGATTCTGATGATCTTCTAAGCCGCCGGTGGCGTGAACCACAACATCCCAACCGGTGCCGACCGAGCGAGTGGGTAGGGTCGCGACCTCATGGCTGGGTTCGCCGAGGTCCTGGCCGCCGTCGAGCTCGATGGCTGCTTGTGTAGCGCGACCGACTGCCCCGCCGACCCGGTGGCCGTACGGGTCGCTGAGGTGTCGGGCCGGGCGATGGGGATCGTCTGGTTGTGCTGGCAGCACGCTCGAGAGACCCATGCTGCGGGCGTCGACATCCACCTGATCAAGCGTGATTGCCGCTCAGGGGACACGACGAAGTGCGGTGCCGCCGCCACGCACCTCGCTGTGGTGGCCGATCCGCGGGGGGAGGTAGCGGTGATGGGCGTATGCCGCCGGCACGTCGTCGCCGGCGCCGACTGAGCGCGACTGCCCCGGGAGCGCACTCTGAAGGCGTGGGATCCGGCGGCCGCCTGCTTTCGCGCGCGGGCCAAGCGCGCCTCACCGGACCAGAGGCAGAGTCGATCGCGCGAGTGCGCCGAGCCTATCCCGAGAGCATCGCGCTGAGCTTCGGGCCCCGGTGACCTCGGCAGAACGCGAGCTCGGTCAGTACCACCTGCCTCGCACAAAGCCGCCGAAGGCGACCAGTCCGATCAAGGCGATTATCAGCCCCAGCCAAAAGCTCCAGACGATCATCACAACGACGCCGACGATGACGAGGATGCCGCCGAGCGATATTCCGCCGATTCGATTGTCACGAGCAGCCATGCGCTTCTCCTCTGATGTCGGATGCCAGGGCGACCCTGCGTGCCCCGGTGCATGCGCGATCTTCCTGTTCGCGAGTATTCGAGCTGGAGGCTTTAGCTCCTGCGAGACGCGCCTCTCGGAGAGGCGCGAGCTCGGAGCGGAGCCTGGAACCGTCTGAGGCCGCCTCCGAGCGGCTCTCCGGAAACTCTCAGGCTGCCCACAGCCTGCACTCACCGGGCCAGCCCAGCATGGGCTCCGACTGGACTCGACCGGAGGGAGAGCCAATGCTCAAGAGAGCGCTCCAGCTCGTGGCGGTGCTGGCCGCGCTCGCGGCCGTCGCGGTCGGCGCGTCGGCGATCGCCGACGCCGCCTCGAACGGCAGTGGCAACACGGCCAGGACGGGTAATGCGTCGAACCATGTTCCGCCGGCACCGCGCGCCGGACGACTCCCTCCCTCCTACCCGGGTGAGAGGGCGCTCAGCGGAGCGACGGCCGGCAGGGTGAGGAATGCGGCGCTCGACAACGTGCCGGGCGCCACCGTTCTGCGCGTCGAGACCGACGCGCAGGGATCCCCCTACAAAGCGCATCTGCGGAAGTCGGATGGAAGCATCGTGACGGTCAAGGTCGACAAGCAGTTCAACGCCACCGCGGTGGACAACGGCTTGGGCGCGGGTCCGGGCGGCAGCCCGCCGGCACCCTTCCAGTAGCGGTGGGGGGCGGTCGGGGGAAGTGCTCCGGCCGCCCCAACGCCACCCCCGCCGCGCGCTGCCGGGACGCCGACTGGGGATGCCTCGAGCGAGGCCAGCCGAGGAGGGGGGGTCCCCAAGCCTTAGACTCACCGTGGGCTTGCATGACCTACGAGCG
>DASQXU010000354.1:0-27840 GCA_035639555.1 Thermoleophilaceae bacterium | reverse complement strand
GGTGGCGTGTAAGGAGTGGAACCGAATCCCGATGTCGATGCAGGGCTTCACTGGCAAGTCCTACGACAACACCGAGGACCTCGGCGCGGACACCTGGCGCCACGTTGCGTTCATCGAGCAGAAGCGGCCGGAGAACATCCGCGGTGTGGACGGGGACGGCCTCGCCACCTACCAGGAGGGCGAGGGCCTGCGCTGGCTGATGGCCTCCGACGTGTGCAAGCACTGCACGCACGCCGCCTGCCTCGACGTCTGCCCCACCGGCGCGCTGTTCAGGACCGAGTTCGGGACCGTGGTAGTGCAGGAGGACGTCTGCAACGGCTGCGGCTACTGCGTGTCCGCGTGTCCCTTCGGTGTGCTGGAGCAGCGCGAGGGCGATGGCCGGGTGTGGAAGTGCACCCTCTGCTACGACCGCCTCGGAGACGGCCTCGAGCCGGCCTGCGCCAAGGCCTGCCCGACGAACTCGATCCAGTTCGGGGAGGTGGAGGAGCTTCGCGAGCGGGCGGAGCGGCGGCTCGAGCGGTTCACCGAGGCCGGGGTCGCCGAGGCGCGGCTCTACGGCGCCGACCCCGACGACGGCGTGGGCGGCTTCGGCGCGTTCTTCCTCCTGCTCGACGAGCCCGAGGTCTACGGGCTTCCACCGGACCCGGTCGACACCACCCGCCACCTGGGCGGCATCTGGGCCGCCGCGGCGGCCGGCGCGGTGGCCCTGGGGGCGGCCCTGGCCGGAGCCGTGCTCGGGGGCCGCTCGTGAGCACGCTGGGCGAGCGCGAACGGCCCATCGTCCCGCGCGCCGAGCCGGGCTCCTACTACGGTCGGCCGGTGATCAAGGACCCGATCTGGACGTGGGAGATTCCGACGTACTTCTTCACCGGGGGCCTGGCCGGGGCCTCGGCCGGTCTCGCATGGCTATCGGAGCTCCGCGGCAACCGGGAGCTCGCGCGCCGTAGCTGGATGCTCGCCCTGGGCGGGATCGTGGCGAGTCCGGCACTCCTGATCTCGGATCTCGGGCGGCCCGCCCGGTTCCTGAACATGCTGCGCGTGTTCAAGCCCACCTCGCCGATGAGTGTCGGATCGTGGCTGCTGTCGGCCGCCGGCGGCGCGATCGGCGTGGCGACGCTCAATGCCACCACGGGCGCCCTGTCCCGCCCCGCGCGGGTGGCCAAGCCGGCCGCCGCGCTGCTCGGCCTCCCGGTATCCACCTACACCGCCGCCCTGGTGTCGAACACCGCGGTCCCGGTCTGGCACGAGGCGCGCCGGACGCTGCCCTTCCTGTTCGCCGGCGGCGCCGCTGCCGCCGCGGGCGCCGCCGCGGTGCTGGCCACGCCGCCGGAGCACGCCCGCCCGGCGCGGCGGCTCGCGCTGGCCGGGGCGGTCGGCGAGCTGGCGGCGGCCCGGGCGATGGAGCAGTCGCTCGGGGAGATCGGTGAGCCGTACCACGAGGGGACCTCGGGAACCCTGTCCCGGACGGCCCAGCTGCTGACCGCGGTGGGAGGGATGACCCTCGCCGGCGCGGCCGGACGGCGCCGCGCTGCCGCCGCGGCGGGCGCCGGCGCGGTCTTCGCCGGCGCGCTGATCGAGCGCTGGGCCGTCTACAAGGCGGGGTTCGCCTCGGCCGCCGACCCGAAGTACACGGTCGGACCGCAGCGCGAGCGGATCCGCTCGGGCGAGACCCGCGGCGCGGAGCGGAGGGCGACCGCAGCGTAGCCTGCGCCCCCGTCTCGCATCTCATTGGGCAGCAAGAATCCGGGCGGCGATGAAATCGGCCGGGCCGGAGTCGAGTCGGCCCGATCGCGGGCCGTTTCGTTCGCTCGCTTCCCAACACCCTGCGCGATTTCGAGGTCTGGGCGCGTGTCGGCCTACCGAGCCGAGGCGCTGAGATTCGCCCGCCGAGATGCGAGAAGGGGGGCTGCCTGGACCTCGTTGTTGGCCCGGGTGAGGGCTGGCACGAGCTGGACCCGCCGTGCGGTGAGGCGCCGCAGCTCCTTGCCCAAGGTGCGCCAGTCGGGCAGCGAGCCGGCCCGCCACGGGCGCATTTCGAAGGCCGGGGCCGGCGTTCCGCGGCGGATCAACGGGCGCCGACTGCCTCTGGCTCGGCGCCGGCCACGAACTCCCCGAGCTGCCAGCGCGAACGGATGCCGAGCTTGCGATAGGCGCGGCTCAGGTGGTTCTCGACGGTCTTCTCGGTCAAGAACAGCATCTGTGCGATCTCGCGGTTGGGTAGCCCCTCGGCAGCCAGCGTGGCCACGCGGCGCTCGGCGGGCGTGAGCGCGGCCACGCCCTCGGTCTCGACCGGGGGCGGCCGGCCGCCGCCCGCGGTCAGCTCGGCGCGGGCGCGCTCGGCGAGCACGTGCGCGCCGCAGGCGTCGGCCAGGCTGATCGCCCGGCGGAGGGGATCGCGGCTCTCCCTCCGCCGGCCGAGCTCCCCCAGCAGCGTTCCGTAGTCGGCGAGCGCATGCGCCAGTACGAGTCTCGCCGAGCTCCGCTCGAGCAGGGTGACCGCCTCTTCCAGGTGCGCCAGCCCGGCCTCGCCGCCCCTGACGGCGGCCGCTGCCTGCAGCGCGGTGCCGAGCGCCCGCGGGGCGCCGAACGACCGCGCCCGCTCGAGCTGGCGGCCGGCGACAGCCTCGGCCTGCTGGAGCTGCCCGAGCCGGGCGAGGGCGATGGCCCCGTAGGCGCGCCAGTCCGGGTGCACGCCGTGGCCTCCCCCCAACCGCTCGTGGAGGAGCTCCTGCCGAAGGAAGTCGGCCCGGGCGTCGTCGTTCCTTCCCTGAGCCAGCCGCAGGCGGCAGCGGCTCGCCAGCAGCCAGTGGAAGGACGGTGTATCCGCAACATCGCCCGCGAACCCCACTCGCCGGAGGCCGGCCTCGGCCTCGTCTAGCTCTCCCCGCTCCCGAAGCGCATCGAGCCGCACGGCGTGCAGCCTCGGGAGCGCGGCGTGGAAGCCCACGCCTGCGCTTAGGCCGACCTCCGCCTCGGCGAGGGCCTCGGCGACCCGACCCTGGGCATAGAGGAACTGCGCGCGCTGGGCGGACAGCAGCTGCAGTTGCGAAAGGTGGCCCAGCTCCCGGGCGCGCGCCAGCGCCGGCTCCACGAGCGCGAGCCCGACCTCCTCGCGTTCGGAGAGAAGCAGCAGCCCGAGCCCCCAACCGAAGGAGGGGTCGAGCGGATCGATCGCGCCGCCCGCGAGCGCGGCCTCGGTACGGTCGCCGACCTCGGCGGCGGTGGCGCCCTCGATCATCCGCCACAGGGCGCGGTGGCACCCGGCGATTGCCGCGAAGCGCGGGAATCCCGCGGCGCGATGCTCGAACCGCTCGAGCGAGGCGCCGAGCTTCGGTCGATGCCGGGGCGACCACACTGTCGCCAGCAGCAGCTCGCCCGCGAGCCCGAGGGAGAGCTCGGGCGCGGGCCCGGCCAGGGCCTCGATCTCCTCCTCGAAGCGCGCCGCTCAGGTGATCCTCGGCCGCGGCGTACTCGTGCCGGTCGTGCTCAATCCTTCCTAGCTCGAGCAGCAGCCCGTGGCGCTCGGCCGCCGGGGAACGCAAGGAGCTACTACCCGCCGCAGTCGCTCCTGAGCGACCCCGCCCAACACGGGCAAGGTGGGTGGCGGCTACGGCTGGGAGAGGCCCTGGCTCTACAGCAGGGGCCAGCGGTTCCAGTTCCACGGCGCCACCCTGCCCAATTCCCGCTCGATGGAGTGCAATTGGTGAATCCCCGCGTCCACACGGCGCCCGGGCAGCAGCGCGGGATCGCCGCGCTCGGCCCGGTGCCGAAGGCGGCCCAGCTCAGCGCCGGCCGGGGCCGTGGCGTCTTTGGCACGACCTTCGTGCCCCAGGCGGCCCGCCTCCGCGCCGGACGTGGGCTGCGTTCTGCATGCCTTCCGCGGGCCCGGGTGCAGTCCCCGCCACGGCGGCCTCCGTCGTGGGCCGCTCGTGGCGAGTTGTCGCGTACTTGCCCCAGCCCGTTGCGCTCTAGCCGAAGCCGTGCTCCCCGTGCAGGCGCACGAAGTGGGCCGGCACGAGCGCCTCGACCGCACGTAGGCCGCCCTCTTCCTTGACGAACAGGGTCACGTCGTCCGCCCCGCCCGGACCGATCGGCTGGACGAGGCGGCCCCCGGGGGCGAGCTGCTCGCGGAGCGGCGCCGGCACCGACGGGAAGGCGGCCGCGACAAGCACCGCGTCGAACGGCGATCGCTCGGGCAGTCCCGCGCTGCCGTCGCCGACGACGACCGTCGCATTCTCGACCCCGGTCTCGAGCAGCGCCCGGCGGGCGGGCTCGGCGAGGTCGGGGAAGCGCTCGATGCTGAAGACCTCCCCCGCCAGGCGCGCGAGCAACGCGGTCTGCCACCCGTAGCCGGTCCCCACCTCGAGGACCCTCTCCCCTCCTTCGAAGCCGAGGCCCTCGACCATCCGGGCCACCAGCGAGGGCTGGGTCGTGACCTGCCCGTGCGGGATAGGCAGCGGCGTGTCCTCGTAGGCGCGATCGACCAACTCGCGAGGGACGAAGTCGGCGCGGGGCACGGCGCGAATCGCGTCGAGCACACGCTCGTCGCGGACGCCCGCCGCGAGCGACGCGCGCACGAGCGCGTCCGGACCGCCGGGCTCCGCTGCCCGGGACACCGACCGCCCGCGACGCGCGCTAGGCCGCCTCGGCGAGCGCCGAGACCTCGCGCGTCTCCGCCAGGTGCTGCAGCGCGCGCTTCTCGAGCGAGCGCACGCGCTCGGGAGACATGCCCAGGCGGCGACCGGCCTCGCGCAGCGGGGTCGGCTCGTCGCCGTTGATCCCGTAGCGGAGCTTCACGACCTCGCGCTCCTGCTCGGGCAGCTGCTCCACCGCCCCGCGAACGGCCTCGCCCCGAAGCGAGATCTCGACCTCCTCCTCGGGCGCACGCTCGTCGCTCGGCAGGAGGTCCCCGAGCTGGGTCTCCCCCTCCTCGCCGACCGGCCGGTCGAGGCTGGTCAGGCTGCGGGTCACCTCCCGCACCTCGGAGATCTCCTCCGGGGTCAGCTCGGCCGCCTCGGCGATCTCCTCGTCGGTCGGCGGCCGGCCGAGCTTGGCCTGGAGCTCGCGCTCGACCCGGGCGATCTTGCGCTGCCGCTGGCCGATGTGCACGGGGATTCGGATCGTGCGCGAGGTGTTGGCCAGGCCCCGCTGGATCGCCTGGCGGATCCAGAAGGTGGCGTAGGTCGAGAACTTGAAGCCCCGGCGCCAGTCGAACTTCTCGACGGCGCGGATCAGGCCGAGGATCCCCTCCTGGATCAGGTCGATCAGGGGCAGCTCCTGCCCCTGGTACTTGCGAGCGATCGAGACCACCAGCCGGAGGTTGGAGTTGATCATCCGCTCCTTGGCCTCGAGGTCACCCTGCTCGATCCGCTTGGCCAGCTCGACCTCTTCCTCGGCGGTGAGCAGCGGGTGGCGCCTAACGTCACGGAGGAACAGGGCGAGCGTGTCGCTCGTGATCTCTGCGAGGTCGCCGTTTCCGTAGGAGGGGTCGCGGGCGTCCGCGCGCCCACAGTCGTCCCGCACCTCGAGCCCGCGGGACTCGATCCGTTCCTGGACCGCGTCGGCCTGCTCGGATTCGAGCTCGAGCTCGTTGATCAGCTCGGAGAGCTCCGAGAGGTTCACGCAGCCTGCCTCCTCCGCCCGGTCGAGCAGAGCCTCGATCCGGCCCTCCCCCGGATCGGTGGCGTGCCGGGCACCTGACTGTTCCATCGTCGCTCGCGTACCCGGTAGCCCGCTGGAGAAAACGACCTCAGCCGACCACCAGTCGCTCGGTGGACACCCGCTCCGCCCGCGTCCCGAGGTCGGCGCACGCCCGGGTTAGCCGGTCGGCGATCCAGTCGGCGTCGGCGCCGCGGGCCAGGTCGGTGCGACAGAAGTGGAGCCGCAGGCCGACCAGCTCGAGCTCGGGCTCCCCCCTTGGGCGCCACAGGGCCAGCACGCCGAGATCGTTTCGGAGCGTGCCATCGACCGCGTAGTCGTCGAGCGCGTCGCCGAGGTCGTAGAGAAGGGGCCGCCCGCGTTCGCTGCCGATCCCGTGGAAGACGTGGGCCGAATGCCCGGCGACGAGGTTGGCGCCGGCCTCGATCAGCGCGGCCGCGCACCGGAGCTGCCACGGCGCGGGCTCCGTGGTCATGTTCGGCCCCCAGTGCGGCGAGACAACCACGAGATCGGCCTCGCCCCGTAGCCGCTCGAGCTCCTCGAGCAGCCAGTCCGGCGGTCCACGGCGGAGGTCGGCGTAGGCGATCCCGAGGCCGTCCGCCGCGTACTCCCGCGGGTGGTCGGACACCGAGAGCAGGCCGACGCTCGTCCCTCCGGCCCTCAGCACCGCCCCCCGCCGGGCCTCGGCACGCGATCGACCCGCCCCGGCCGCCTCGATTCCGCCGTCGGCCAGGTGATCGAACGTGTCCAGCAGCGCGTCGGGGCCGAAGTCGAGCGCGTGGTTGTTGGCCAGCGTGACCGCCGCCACCCGCGCGGCGCGAAGGGACTCGACCGCCTGCGGAGGAGCCCGGAAGAAGAATGGCTTGCCGGGCACGAGCGTCGTCGGCTCCCCGCGCTCGGAGATGCAGCACTCGAGGTTGGCGAGCACCGCGTCGCAGCCGGCCAGCACCGCTCGGAGCCGGGGGGTCCACACCGCGGACGGCTCGACCTCGCGCAGCGCGTCGGCCACGCCGCGGCCGAGCATGACGTCGCCCAGCAGGCCGATGGTCGGCGCCGCAGTCGAGCCGCCGCTGCCGCTGACGGGTGGATCCAGGCTCAGGGCGCTACTGGTTCCACTTGTCGGCGGTGACCTTCCCGTGCTGCTGGCTCTTCGCCCGCGGGCTGGTCACCTCGGGCGGTGTGCTCGCGTCGTACACCTGCTCCTCCGTGTTCGCCATCTCGCGCTTCGTGCGCTTGGGGGCGAAGCGCGTCCGGAAACGACGCATCAGCCCCCGCTCGAATCGGCTCATCGCTGGGTCCTTCGCCGTCGGGATCGACCTACAGGTTGCCGAAACCTCGCCGGCCAAACCCGGGCCGTACGCGCGGAGCTAGCGTGGCCCCGGATCACCCGCCGGCGGCTCGCGCCGGCCAATGGCCATGGCGAGCAGCTCGGCCAGATGGTGGGCGCGCTTGCCCGTGGCATGGGAGATCTGCTCGCGGCAGCTGAAGCCGTCGGCCACCACGAGCGCGTCGGGCGGCGCCGCCTGGAGCGCCGGCACGAGGACGCGGTCGGCCACCCGCATCGAGACCTCATACTTCTCGCTCTCGTATCCGAACGAGCCGGCCATCCCGCAGCATCCCGTGGGCAGGACCTCGAAGTCGAGGCCCAGCCGCTCGAGCGTCGCCTCCTCGGCGTCGAACCGGAGCACCGAGGTGTGGTGGCAGTGACCGTGCACGAGCGCGCGGCGCTCGAGCCGCGGAGGCCGCCACTCGGGGGCGTGCCGCTCGAGGAGCTCGCTGAGGAGGAGCGTCTGGCCCGCGAGCCGCCGGGCGTGCTGGTCGTCGGGCAGCATGTTCGGGAGCTCGTCGCGAAACACCGCGGCGCAGCTCGGCTCGAGGACGACCACCGGGGTGCCGGCGACGATGTCCTCGGCCAGCGCGTCGAGCGCCCGGGCGAGGAGGCGCCGGGCCAGCGCCAGCATGCCGTGGTCGTACAGCGGCCGCCCACAGCAGAAGGCCGCCTCGGGCACCCTGACCGTGAAGCCCGCGGCCTCGATCGCGGCCACCGCGGCACGGCCGATCTGCGGATCGAAGAAGTCGGTGAAGGTGTCGGGCCAGAGCACGACCTCGGGCCGGCCGTCGGGACGCGCAGGAGCACCCCGGGACGCAAACCACCGGCGAAACGTCTGGCGGGCGAAGCGCGGCGCCGGGCGCTCCGGGTGGATGCCCGCGGCGCGCTTGAAGACATCAGCGTTGCCCAGGAGGTTCGCGAGCCGCGGCGCCCGCGACGCGGGGCGGGCGAGCCACGGCAGGAGCCCGGTCGCGTAGGCCGACCGCGGGCGCAGCCGCCGCTCGTAGTAGTGGGCCAGGAACTCCGCCTTGTAGGTCGCCATGTCGACCTGCACGGGGCAGTCGGCCTTGCAGCCCTTGCATGAGAGGCACAGGTCGAGCGCCTCCTTGACGGAGTCGTCTCGCCATCCATCCGTGACGACGTCGCCCTTCAGCATCTCCATGAGCAGCCGGGCGCGCCCCCGCGTCGTGTGGCGCTCCTCGCGGGTGGCGTGGAAGCTCGGGCACATCGTGTAGCCGTCCCCGAGGTTGCGGCACTTGGCCATGCCGAAGCAGCGCTCGGTCGCCGCCGCGAAGCTGCCGCCGTCGGCAGGGAACGCGAAGTGGGTCTTGACCGGTGGCGGACGGTGGTCGGGTCCGAAGCGCAGGTCCTCGTCGAGGCGGTATGGGTCGACGACCTTGCCCGGGTTCATCTTGCCGTCCGGGTCCCAGATCGCCTTGAACTCGCGGAACCCCTGAACGAGCTCGGCTCCGAACATGCGGGGCAGGAGCTCGGCGCGTCCCTGCCCCTCCCCGTACTCCCCGGCGATCGAGCCGCCGAAGCGGACGACCAGGTCGGTGGCCTCCTCCATGAACCGGCGAAAGCGGCGAACACCGGCCGCCGTCTTCAGGTCGAAGTCGATCCTCGTGTGGACGCAGCCCTGGCTGAAGTGGCCGTAGTAGACGCAGCGATAGCCGTGCTCGTCGAGCAGACCACCGAATGCCCGCAGGTAGTCGCCGAGCCGGTCGGGGTGGACGGCGGCGTCCTCCCAGTTGCCCTCGGCCTCGAACTCGCCCGGGAGCCGGCTGTCCCCCACCGCGCTCGTGCGGATCGCCCAGGCGGCCACGGTCTCGGGGTCGTCGAGGACCTTGACCGCGTGGGCCGGGCCGTCGCCGAGCGCCTCGGCCGCGCGCCGGGCGCGCTCCTCCACCTCGTCCCGTGACCACGCCCCGAACTCGGCCAGCAGCCAGCAGCGCCCGGCCGGCAGCGTCTCGCGCTCGCGGGCCAGCCGCCCCTTGCCCTCCATGTTCGCGGTCAGGACCGCGTCGAAGCCCTCCAGCCCGATCGGGTCGTGCTCCAGGATCGCCGGCACGTGGTCGCCGGCCGACGCCACGTCGGGGTAGGCGAACAGGACCGTGATCCGCTCCTGCGGGCTAGGCACGAGCCGCATCGTCGCCTCGGCGATCGTCACGCAGGTGCCCTCCGAGCCGACCAGCGCGCGAGCCACGTGGAACCCGTTCTCGGGAAGGAGCTGGTCGAGGTTGTAGCCCGATACCCGCCGCGGGATGTCGGGGAAGCGCTCGCGGACCAAGTCGGCGTAGCGGTCGCGGAGGTCGCGGAGGCGCGCGTAGATCTCGCCGCGCCGGCCGCCCTCGGCCACGATCCGCTGGAGCTCGTCCTCGCTCGTCGGACCGACCGTTAGACGGCTGCCGTCGTAGAGGACGACATCGAGCTCCTCGGTGTTGTCCGAGGTCTTCCCGGCCATCAGCGAGTGGGTCCCGCACGAGTTGTTGCCGAGCATCCCGCCGAACGTGCAGTACTCGCGCGTCGCCGGGTCCGGCCCGTAGGTGAGCCCGTGCTCCTCGGCGGCGTTTCGCAGCTGATCGCAGATCACCCCCGGCTCGACCCGGGCGCGGCGGCCGTCCGGGTCGAGCTCGAGGATCCGGTTCATCGCCTTCGAGAAGTCCATGACCACGGCCACGTTCACCGTCTGGCCGCTCGGGCCGGTGCCGCAGCCGCGGGAGAGGACCGGCGCGCCGTGGTGGCGGCAGGCGGCCACCGTGGCCTCGACGTCGTGCGCGTCGCCGGGTATGACCACGCAGATCGGCACGTGGCGGTAGAGCGAGAAGTCGTTCGCATAGAGGGCGCGGCTGCCGGGATCGAAGCGCACCTCACCCGCGACGTTCCGCTCGAGCTCCGACTTCAGCCCGGCGAGGTCCACGCCGGCGGGCGGCGGCTTCACCCGCCGGCGTGGGGCCCGCAGGCCGAGCGGCGCTCTAGTCGTGCTCGCCACGCCCGTCGCCCGGCAGGCTGTCCGTGATCCGCTCCCTGGCCCGCGTGACCACGCCGGCCGGGCTGGTGGAATACGACATCTCGCGCGCGAGCACGCGCGACATGGTCAGCGCGATGCGCTCGCGGTTCGGCTCGCCGCGGGCCATGCCGAGCGCAAAGTTCTTCGCGTGCTGGTTGTTGATGGTCGGGGTCATCGGCATGTCGTGCGGGTCCACGACCGCCTCGACGAGCACCGGGCCGTCGAGGGCGAGCGCCTCCCGGAGCTGATCACCGCAGTGCGAGGGTTCCTCGATCCGGACGCCGCGGAGCCCGCACGCCTCGGCCACCTTGGCGAAGTCGATCGGGGACAGCTCGACCCCGTACTGCGGGTTGCCGAGGAACGCCATCTGCTCCCACTTGATCAGCCCGAGCACGTCGTTGCGCATGACCACGACCTTCACCGGCAGCTCGTGCTGGCGCAGCGTGGCCAGCTCGCCCAGCATCATCGAGAGGGAGCCGTCGCCGGTGAGCGCGACCACCTGCCGGTCGGGATGGGCGGCCTGGGCGCCGATGGCGTACGGCAGCGCGGCCATCATCGAGCACATCGTGCCGCTGAACGAGAACATCTGCCCGCGGCGGAGCTCGGTCCTGGCCGCCCAGGTCGTGACCGTCCCGGAGTCGCCGCAGAGGATCGCTTCGTCGGCCATGGCCGGGCCGAGGTGGAAGGGCACGGCGTCCGGCTTCATCGGCTTCTCGGGGGCGCTCGCCCGCTCCTCCTGGAGCGCGCGCCAGTCGCGCATGCCGGCCTGGGCGCGGTCGAGGAACGAGCGGTCGTCGTTTCGGGGCAGGAGCGGAAGGAGCTGCTGCAGCGTGAGCTTGGCGTCCCCAGCCAGCCCCACCTCGACCGGGTAGCGCAGGCCGAGCCGCTCGGGCCGGTCGTCGATCTGCACGCCCGCGGCCTGCCCGGGCTGCGGGAGGAACTCGATGTAGGGGCTGGAGCTGCCGACGATGAGGATCGCGTCGCACTCCTGCAGCGCGTCCTGGGAGGGCCTGGTGCCGACCATCGCGTACGCGCCGGTGCAGTACGGGCTCTCGTCGGGCACGCAGTCCTTGCCGAGCATCGCCTTGACGATCGGGGCGCCGAGCTTCTCCGCCGCCTGCTCGAGCTCGTCCCCCGCGCCGCGCGCCCCGGCGCCAGCGAAGATCACGATCCGCCGCCTTCCCGCGAACAGCGCGGCGGCGCGCTCCAACTGTTCACGCGGCGGGACCCGCCGTCCCTCGAGCGTGGTCACCGCGGTGTGGCCCTCGATGTTCTTGATCGACCGGTCGCCGGTGACCGCCTCGCCGGACTGGATGTCGATCGGAATCGCGATGTGCGCCGGCCCGCGCGCGGCGATCGCCGAACGGACCGCCATGTCCACGACGTTCAGCACGTGGGCCTCGCCCATCACCCGCTGGCTGTAGACGCAGGCGTCCTGCAGGGCGTGGTCATGATTGATGTCCTGGAGATAGTGGGTGCCGATCACGTCGTGGTAGGTCATCCCGCTCACCGCGATCACCGGCGCCTGGTCGACGCGGGCGTCGTACAGCCCGTTCAGCATGTGGATCGCCCCCGGGGCTGCGGTCGAGAGGCAGACGCCGGGCCGCCCGGTGAACTTGCCGTAGGCGCACGCGGCCAGGGCCGCCGTCTCCTCGTGGCGGACGTGGATGAAGCGAACGCGATCGGAGTGGGTGCGCAGGGCCTCCATGACCCCGTTGATCCCGTCCCCCGGCAGGCCGAAGACGGTGTCGACTCCCCACTCGATGAGGCGCTCGACGAGCTGATCGGAAGCGGTCTGCGCCATGTCTCCTCCCGTGGTCCGGTCCGGCGGGCGTGAAGTGCCCGCAGCTTTCTCCCGGGATCCGCCTCGCGGCAAACCGTGCCCGTGGTCGGCTGTCGCCTCGGCTACACGGAAGGCCCGGCTGCGTCCACGAGCGTCGTGGGCGATCGCGTCGGCGCCGCCGGTTCGCCGTCGCCCAGCTGGGGTACTCAGCGCCCAGTGACCCGACTGTGGAGGCACCCCGGCGCGGCAACCGCCGTGGCGTTCGCGGTCGCGGCGATCGCCACCGCAACCGGCTGGAGCGCGTTCGCGGACGCCTGGACGCACCTGCACCCGGCCTGGATCGCGGTCGCCGGTTGCGCCGAGGCCGCGGCCTTCCCGGCCTACGCGCTCGCGTACCACTCGGTCGCCCGGGTGCACGACGGTCCCCGCCTCGGCCTGACCCTCGTGGGACGCCTCGTCGCCGCGGGCTTCGGCGCGTTCGCGGTGACCGGCGGCTTTGCGATCGACCAGCGGGCCTTCCACGCGATCGAGGACGACGGCCACGGCGCCACGGTGCGGGTCCTCGGGCTCGGCGCGCTCGAGTGGGCGCTGCTCGCACCGGCGGCATGGGCCTCGGCCGTCGCGCTCCTGGCCAGCAGCGACCCGCGCGTGATGCCTTCGCTGCTCTGGCCATGGGCGATCGCCGTGCCGATCGGGTTTGGCATCGGCCTCTGGTTGAGCCGTCCGGGGCGTCGGATGCGCGACTCCGACCGGGCCGCCGTCCGCGCGGCCCTGCGGGGAATCGGCGTCCTGCACGCTCTGTTCGACACCTCGGGGCAGAGCTTCCGCGCCTGGCTCGGCACCGCTGCGTACTGGGCACTCGACATCCTGAGCTTCTACGCGGCTCTGCGGTTCATCGGGCTCGCGCCGAACGCGGGCGAGACGATCCTCGCCTTCGCCACCGGGTATGCGCTCACCCGCCGATCGCTTCCCCTGGGCGGCGCCGGGGTGACCGAGGCGCTCATGACCTACTCCCTCCACTGGGTGGGTGAGCCGGTGGCGCCGGCGCTCGCGGCGGTGGTCGTCTACCGGCTCTTCAACTTCGTGCTCCCGACCCTGCCCGCGCTCGCCGTCCGCCGGCACGTGATGCCGCTGATCCGTGCCGCCGAGCAGGGCGGCGGAGCCGGCCCCTCGAGCGCGGGTCCCTCGACCGCCGCGTCGACGAGCGGGCGGTGACGGCCGCCTGCCGGTGCCGCGCTCGCGGCGCGGTGTCGGACAGGGAACTCCAGAAGGCCCCGATCGGTTAGGCGGTACCTTGGCGGGGTAGGCCCGCCGCCGTGTCCCCGCATGAACCGGGGGCGGACGGCGTCTGATGCGACAAGGCAGGAGGTGACCGCTGAGCGAGGTCGGGCGACCCCTTACGGCGCGGAGGGCCACCGGGAGCGTTCGGGGAGGGCGCCCGGCCGGCGCGGCGGAGCGTTCGAGGTGCGACCGGTCACGCGGCGCCGCGAGTTCTCCCGGTTCATCAAGCTGCCGTTCCGCCTCTACGCCGGCGCGCCGAACTGGGTCCCGTCACTGATCTCCGAGCGCAAGCGCCACCTCGACCGCGGCAGGAACCCGTTCTTCGAGCACGCCCAGGCGGAGTACTTCCTCGCCTGGCGTGGCGATGAGCCGATCGGCCGGATCAGCGCCCACGTCGACGAGCGCCTGAACGAGTTCCAGCGAAACGAGTGGGGGCTGTTCGGCTTCTTCGAGTGCGCGGACGACCCCGAGGTCGCGGCTGCGCTGTTCGATGCGGCCGAGGCCTGGTTGGCCGGGCGCGGGCGCGACCGGATGGTCGGCCCGATGAACTTCACCACCAACCACGAGTGCGGTCTCCTCGTCGAGGGGCACGAGCTGCGCCCGCAGCTCCTCGAGAACTGGCACCACCCCTATTACCGTCGTCTGTTCGAGACGGCCGGCTTCACCAAGGCGATGGACCTGCTCAAGTGGCAGATCCTCGCCAGCGAGCACCACCGGGTGCTGCCGGTCATCTACGAGCTGGCGGAGCGGCTCGAGCCCGACCACGGCATCACCGTGCGCAACATGCGCAAGCGCGACTTCGCGAACGAGATCCGGGCGTTCATGGAGGTCTACAACTCGGCGTGGGACCGGAACTGGGGCTTCATCCCGCTGACCGAGGCCGAGCTCGAGAGCTTCGCCAGAGAGCTCAAGCCGATCATCCAGGAGAAGTGGGGCCTCATCGCCGAGATGGACGGCGAAGTCGTGGGAGCGGCGCTGTCGCTCGACGACTACAACCAGGTGCTCGCCGAGCTGGGTGGCCGGATGCTTCCGTTCGGCTGGCTCAAGCTGCTGCGCGAGCGCCGCAAGATCGACGAGATCCGCGTGTTCGCGCTCGGGGTGAAGCCGGAGTATCAGCACACCGGGACCGCCGCCGCGTTCTACGTCAACGTCTGGGAGACGTGCCTCGCGAGCAACGTCCGCCGGGCCGAGACCGGGTGGATCCTGGAGACGAACGACCCGATGAACCGCGTGATGGAGGCGCTCGGGGGCGACGTGGTCAAGCGCTATCGGGTCTATGAGCGCGAGATCGGAGCCTGAGCCCCGAAGGGCCGCGCCTCAGGACTCGCGGAGCACCCGGCGATCCGCCTCCTGGGCCTGGAGGCGCCAGAGGGCGGGGATGCTCGCGAGGATCGCTCCGGCGCAGACGATCCACATCGCCTGGTAGCCGTGGGTCCCGCTGAACACCCCGCTCTGGCCGACCGATATGAGGATCCCGGCGAGCACCGGGCCCAGCGTGATCCCGATGCCGCGGCTCACGCTGTAGAAGCCGGTTAGGGCGCCTCGCTCGTCCGCCGGCATCAGCGGCATGAGCAGAGCGTAGGCGAGCGACATGATCGCCCCGCCGCCGAGCGCTATCAGGGGCACGACCGCCGCGACCACCGGCTTGAGCGTCACGAAGATCGGGACGGCCAGGCCGATGCCGTACATCCACAGCGCGCGCCGGATGACGAGGAACCGGCCTAGTCGGTCCCCGAGCTTGCCGGCGGCAACCGCCCCGACGAGGATGATCAGCCCGGTGCCCCCGACGAGCAGCGACGCGACCGTGAGCTTCAGCCCCAGGCCCTGGGTGAGGTAGAGCACGACGAAGGCCTTGAGCGCGGCGAGCGCCATCTCCCAGAGCCCGTTCACGACGAGATAGAGGCGCAGGGCCGGATGGTCGGCCACGAGCTTGCGCAGCCGCCGGGCGGCCACCCGCGGGCTCTCCTCCGCGTGTCGCTGCTCGCGCTCGGCGAGGCGGTTCCGCACGACGAAGCCGGCGAAGAGCAGCGTCGTGGCCACGGCCAGGGCCGCGGCGATCGCGAACGGCGCGGGCCGGGCGGCGCTCAGCAGCAACCCGCCGAACAGCAGCGTCACCCCGGTGGCCGCTCCCCGCCAGACCGCCTGTGTGCTCTGCGCACGTCCCGCGACCTCGTCGGCGATGAGGTCCGGATACATCGCGCGATAGGGCTCGTAGGCCACGAAGTAGGCGAAGAAGAAGACCCCGGCGACCACCGCGATCATCCCGAAGGAGTCGACGAAGCCCATGGAGGCCAGCGCGAGCGCCATCACCGGCACCGCCGCCAGCAGAAACGGCAGCCGCCCGCCGATCCGGGTGCGCAGCTGATCGGACCAGGGTCCGACGACCAGTGGGACCCAGATCGCCATTATCCCCTCCCCGCCGACCACCGCGCCGATCAGCGTGGTCGAGTGGGTGAACTGCTGCGCGACCTTCGGGAGATAGGTCGAGACGAGCGTGATCGACAGCGCCAGGCCGAAGGTGGGCAGCCCGAGCACCCCTAGCCGGCGCTTTTCCTCCGAGGTCAGGTCACGCTCGGCCCCGATCTGATCCTGGGCGGCGGACACTCGCTTGTGCGACGGCACGGAGCCGGCGGCCGGTCGGCCGCCGGCTCGGGTGCGTCGGTTCAGCTCCTGACGACCGGGACCCGCGGGGACTCGGGAGCGGAGGGGAGGGCGCTCAGAGCCGCCTGGCCGCCGGCGGTGATCAGCTCGTCGAGGAGCCGCAGCGCCCGCTCGTGCCCCGCCGGGTCATGCCGCCTCGACAGCGCGAGCGCGGCGTGCGCCCCGGCGTGGGTGCGGAAGTGCGACCGCAGCCGGGAGAGCAGCGGGAAGCGGGCGTCCACCGCCTCGAGGCACATCCGGGCGCGCCGGCGCTCGAGGGCCCGCGGACCGCGCGTCCCGACCACGGCCGACGCGTAGCTGTAGAGGTCCTGCCGGCGATCGTCGTCGACCGTGTCGTTGTAGGTGCGCAGGAACTCCGCGATCACCGGGCAGACCGAGCGCGGGTGATCGCTGAACGGCTCGTGGGCCAGCATCGAGGCCAGCTCCATCACGCAGGCGCCCTCGTCTGGCGATGCGTGGCTGCCCCGACTGAGCCGGATTGTCTGATAGCTGGGCTGCGTCATCGCTCCCCTCCTGAAACCGCGGTTGGAGTCTGCTCACCGAGTCTCCAGCACAGCGCTTTGGCAAACCCATCGGGTCATCTCGGCGACGGTTCGTCGCCCCGACGGCCCAGGTTCAACGCCGACCGATCACGGAACGCCCTCTCATGCGGGCCTCGATGGCCAGACACGTGCGCGAACGCGCAGCCTACAGCGCCCAGCGCGCCCGGCGCGCGCGCCGCCAGGCCGCGGTGCTGCTCCCCCTGATCGTCGGAGTCTTCTTGGCCTACAAGCACCGGGAGCAGCTGTTCGGGGTCGACCTGCCGGTGCGGGTCGCGCCGTCCTGGCGCTGGTGGTCCTGGGCCGGGCCTTCGCCCGTGACGCCGGGCGGGCGCTCGCCCCCACCCTGTTCGGGCGGATGGATCCGGGGACGGCGGGGACGGTCGGGTTCCTGGTGCGACTGGTGACGCTGGTGTTCTGCGTCCTGATCGCGCTCCGGATCGCCGGCCTGCACCCGCGCACGCTCGCGGTCGGGGGCGCGATCACCGCGGTGATCGTCGGCCTCGCCGCCCAGCAGACCATCGGGAACCTCATCGCCGGCACCGTTCTCCTCAGCGCGCGCCCGTTCCGGGTAGGCGACCGAATCCGCCTCCACGCCGGCGGCCTCGCGGGGCAGGCCGAGGGACCAGTCGTGACCTCGCTCGGCCTGCTCTACACGACTCTCGCCCATGGCGCCGACCGGATCATGGTGCCGAACAGCGTCGTGCTCTCGGCCGCCGTCGTCCCGTTGCGCGAGCCCTCGGGTGTCGACGTACGGGTGCGGCTCCCGGCGAGCGTGCGGCCGAGCGCGCTGGAGCGCCACCTCGCCGAGGCGGTGACCGTGGCGACCCGCTCCCACCCTCACATCGCCCTCGAGGAGATCGACGAGGATGGGGCGGTGCTGCGGGTGTCCGCGGCGCCGGCGTCGCCCGAGGAGGGGTCGCGCCTCGCCGACCAGGTGCTGGCGGCTCTGGTCGAGCTGACCTCCGCCCACGCGGGCGAGCCGGCGCTGTCGGCCCGCTGACCACGGCCCGCGCGCCGGGCTCGCAACCTGCTACAACACTTGAAGAGCGCTGCGCGACGAGGACTTCAATCACCGGCGCGCGGCCGGCAGACCCAAGGGACGGGTTCGGGAGCAGCAGAGCCTCCGGGCGGACCTTGGCGTTCAGGCGAGTAGAACGTCGAGGAGGTGGTACGCGGATGCGTGGAACGCCGCTGCGTGCAGCGAAAGGCGAGCACGCCGTGCCACGCTCACGCGGCGAGCGTACGCTCGAGGATCGCCGCCTCCTCCTCCGCTACCACCGTCACGGCGACCTCGGCGCGCGCGCTGAGCTGATCCAGCGCTTCCTGCCGCTCGCCCGCCAGCTGGCACGCCGCTATCGCTCGAGCGACGAGCCGCAGGAGGATCTCGAGCAGGTGGCGGCGCTCGGCCTGATCAAGGCGATCGACCGCTACGAGCCCGACCGGGGCACGACCCTGTCGAGCTACGCCGTGCCCACGATCGTCGGCGAGCTGAAGCGCCACTTCCGCGACACGGGCTGGACCATTCGGGTGCCGCGGGCCGTCCAGGAACGGATCGGCAAGGTAAACGAGGCCGTCGTCGAGCTCTCCGCTTGCCTCGGCCACTCGCCGAGCCTGCGCGAGGTGGCCGAGGCGACCGGGCTCGCCGTCGAAGAGGTGCTCGAGGCCAAGGAGGCCGCGCCCGCCTACTCCACCGCGTCGCTCGAGGCGCCCCGTCCGGGCGCCGACGACGAGGCTCAGACCTACGCGGACCGCATCGGAGCGGAGGATGAACGCTTCGAGCTCGTGGAGCTCGGGGAGTCCATCGCCCCTGCGCTCCGGCGGCTGCCGCGCCAAGAGCGCATCGTGCTCGACCTGCGCTTTCGCCACGACATGACCCAGTCCGAGATCGCCTCCCGCATCGGCGTCTCCCAGATGCAGGTGTCGCGGCTGCTGCGGCGCGCGCTCGAGCGGCTGCGGCTGGCGAGCGAGGGCGAGCCGCCGCGAACCGCCGCGGCCTGAGCGCCACGGCGCCGGGCGGTCGCCGTGCGAGGATGCGCGCGTGGACGCCCACCAGCACGGTGTGCCGGGGCGAACGGCGGACCGGCGCCGCCTGTCCCTGGCGCTCGCCCTGATCGTCGGCTTCATGGCCGCGGAGGTCGTCGCCGGCATCCTCGCCGGGTCCCTGGCGCTGCTCTCGGACGCCGCCCACATGCTGGCCGACGCGGGGGCCATCGGGCTCGCCCTCGTGGCTAGCCGGCTCGCCGAGCGGCCGGCCGGCGGCGGCTTCACCTTCGGCCTGCGCCGCGCCGAGGTCCTCTCGGCCCAGGTGAACGGCGCCACCCTCCTCGCCCTCGCCGTCCTGATCGTCTACGGCGCGGTCCGCCGGCTCGCCTCGCCCGCCGAGGTCGACGGGGCGGTGGTGCTGGGCGTGGCCCTTGGAGGGGCGGTCGCCAACCTCGCGGCGACGCTCGCGCTAGCCGGGGCCGACCGCCGGAGCATCAACGTGGAGGGCGCCTTCCAGCACGTGGTCACCGACCTCGCCGCCTTCGTGGCCGCCGCCGTGGCCGGGGCGGTGATCATGGTTACCGGCTTCGACCGCGCGGACGCCATCGCCGCGCTGCTCGTGGCCGCCCTCATGGCGAGGGCCGCCTACGGTCTGCTCCGCGAGTCGGGCCGGGTCCTGCTCGAGGCGGCGCCGCAGGGCGTGAGTCCCGAGCAGATCGGGCGCGCGCTCGCCGCCCAGCCCCACGTTCTGGAGGTCCACGACCTCCACGTCTGGGAGGTCACCTCGGGCTTTCCGTCGCTCTCCGCCCACGTGCTGGTCCGGCCCGACTGCGACCCCCAACGCCACCGCGTCCAGCTCGCGCGGATGCTTCGCGAGCGCTTCGGCATCGAGCACACGACCCTGCAGGTGGAGCGCGCCGGCGCCGGGAGCGGGCCGCTGGCGATCGAGCCCCTCGATCGCCGGCGGGGCGAGCGGGCGTAGGCCCGCTCAGCGCTCGGCGCCCGCCCGCTCGCGCTCGGCCCGCGAGAGGAGCTCGACGATCTCCTCGTCGCTCGTCTGGCCGAAGCGCTCGTACCACAGCCCAACCGCGTAGAACGGCTCGGGGGTGGCGAGGCAGACCACCTCGTCGACCTCGGGCTCGAGGCGCCGGACGGTCTCCGGCGGGGCCACCGGCACGGCGGCGATCAGCCGGGCCGGCGAGCGCTGACGCAACGCCGCCGCGGCGGCGCGCATGGTCGAGCCGGTGGCGAGCCCGTCGTCCACCAACATCGCCACCCGTCGCTCGACCGCCGGCGGCGGTCGGCCTTCCCGGTAGAGCCGCTCGCGACGCTCGAGCTCGCGCTGCTCATTGGCCGCCACCGCGGCGATCGCTCCCTCGTCGATGTCGAGCTCGCCGACCACCCGCTCGTCGACCACCCGGGTCCCCCCGCTGGCGATCGCCCCCATCGCCAGCTCCTCGTGACCCGGGACGCCGAGCTTGCGCACGAGGTAGACGTCGAGCGGCGCCTGGAGAGCGCGAGCCACCTCGAACGCGACGGGCACACCCCCGCGCGGGAGACCGAGAACGCGCACGTCGTCCCGGCCGGCGTAGTCCGCGAGCACCGAGGCCAGCCGGCGCCCGGCGTCCGCGCGATCGGCAAAGCGCGCCCCGGGGGGCAGCATCTGCTCTCGCGCCTTCCCCTCCACCCTCCCTGCGATGGTTCCCCGCGCGGGGCCCGGTTAGTCGGCGGGCTCGGCGCCGCACGGCGGGCGGGCGCGTCTCAGCGCCAAGGAAGGCGACGCCGGCGGGACCAGGCAGCGTCCGACAGCGCGTCGAAGGCCGCAGCGATCCGGCGGGCAGGGGGCCGGGCCAGGGGCTCGCAGAGCCGCACCGCCAGGGCCAGGCCGAGCCCGGTGAGCACGTCGAACAGGTAGTGCTCTCCCAGGTAGACGAGCGCCAGCCCGAGCGCGGCCAGGTAGCCGCCGGCGGCCAGGCCGGCGCGCGGGTCGAGCTCGGCGAGCACGATGGCGAGCATCGCCGCGCTCGCCGTGTGGGTCGAGGGAGTCGAGGCCCACGGGTTGCCCTGGTCGCGGTCGCGCTCGTTCTCCTCCGGCACCAGCGGGAGGGCGCGGCTGGCGTCCACGGTGGCCCTCGTGACGCCGGGTAGGGCCCCGACCTTGCCGGCCCACCACGGCGGCGCGGTCGGGAAGGCCGTGTAGAGCACCCAGCCGACGTCGAAGGCCCCCGACACGAGCGCCGCCGCCCGGGCGAAGCGGCGCGGGTGACGGAGGAGGATCCAGAGGAGGCCCGCCTGGCGCTCGGGCGCCCACGCGAAGTACACCGCCCCGAGCGCCCGGTCGACGAGCCGCGCGTTCGCGGCGTCGGCGCGCCAGCGCTGGAGCCGCTCCGTCGGGGTGTGGCCCAGGCCGAGCCGGCGGTCGATCACGATCGGGTACTCCACGCGGAGCCGAGCGGCGAGACGCTCGGGCGCGGCATAGGCCAGCTCGAACGACCGGAGGTAGGCCCACATCTGGGCCATGAACGTTGCGTAGCCTCGGGCCCGGCCGCGCGGAAGCGCCACCGAGGCCGCCGGCGGGCCGAGCCAGGCGGCGAAGCCGAGCGCTCGCGGGAGATCGAACCGCTCGCGCAGCTTCGGCAAGGCGAACGCGAGCGCGAGCGCGGAGAAGGCCGCGCCTCGGATCAGGGTCGTGCGTCTGGCCACGGCTCGGCGCTGATACCCGGGCGAGCGCTGTTTTCTCGTGATCGCGAGGGGGTAGTGGCGGCTCGATGGCTGGCGAACGGCGACATCCGCCGATCGCCGACTACGCGCTGATCGGCGACTGCCACGGAGCGGCGCTGGTGTCGCGCGCCGGCTCGATCGACTGGTGCTGCCTTCCGCGCTTCGACTCCGGGAGCTGCTTCACGCGACTGCTCGACTGGGATCACGGCGGCTTCTGCTCGATCGCGCCCGACGAGCTCGACCGTCCGTCGTTTCGCGAGTACGTCGACGACACGCTAGTGCTCGGCACCACCTTCCGAGCCGCCGGCGGCGAGGCCCGCCTCCTCGACTGCTTCGTGATGCGGGAGGCCGACGGCCGCAGCGAAGGCCGGGAGATCCTGCGCGTCGTCGAGGGCAGGCGCGGGGCGTTCGAGTTCACCGTGCGCGTCGCTCCGCGCTTCGACTACGGAGCGGTCGAGCCATGGCTGAGCAGCCGCGGGCGCGGCGTGTTCACCGCCATCGGCGGGGACGACGGCCTGGTCGTCACGAGCGACGCCGACCTCGAGATGGTCGACGATCGAGCGCTAGCGGCCCACGGCCTGGTGCGTCCGGGCGATCGCATCAGGCTCTCGATCGCCTTCCGGCGACCCGAGCAGATCGACGGGCAGAACCTCGAGCCGCTCGATCCGGAGGAGGCGGACCGCCGGGTCGAGCGAACCCTCGAGTGGTGGCGCGAGTGGGCGGGGAGCGTCCGGCTCGGCGGAGCGGATGCGCCGGGCGCGGCGCGCTCGGCGATCGTGCTCAAGGCCCTGACCTATGCGCCGACCGGGGCGATCGCGGCCGCCCCGACGACCTCGCTCCCCGAGGCGCCCGGTGGGAGCCGGAACTGGGACTACCGCTTCGCCTGGATCCGCGACTCGTCGCTCGCCGTACGGTCGCTCGCCGAGCTCGGCTACGAGAGCGAGGCGGACGCCTTCCGCCGCTTCTTCGAGCGGAGCGCGGCCGGGAGCGCTCGCGACCTTCAGATCGTCTACGGGGTAGGCGGCGAACGGCGCCTGACCGAGCTCGAGCTGTCCCACCTCGAGGGCTACCGGGGGGCACGACCGGTACGGGCGGGAAACAACGCGAGCGGGCAGCTCCAGCTCGACGCCTACGGCCAGCTGGTGGACCAGAGCTGGCGCTGGCATCAGCGGGGCAACTCACCGGACGACGACTACTGGCGGTTCCTGCTCGAGCTGGTGGAGGCCGCGGTCGAGCGCTGGCCGGAGCCGGACAACGGGCTCTGGGAGTGGCGGGGAGATCCAAAGCACTTCGTCCACTCGAAGGTGCTCTGCTGGGCGGCGGTCGACCGAGGGCTGAAGCTCGCCGAGGAGTGCATGCGCAAGGCCCCGGAGTCCCGCTGGCGCCGGGCGCGCGAGGAGATCCGCGAGGCGGTCGAGACCGAGGGCTACGACGAGCGGCGCGGGGTCTTCGTGCAGGCGTTCGGCGAGACCCAGATGGACGCCGCGCTCCTGCGCCTCCCGACCGTCGGCTTCGTCGACTACGCGGACGAGCGCATGGTCCGCACGGTGGACGCGATCCGTGAGGACCTCGAGGAGGACGGGCTCGTCTGGCGCTACCGCGGCGAGGACGGGCTCGAGGGCGAGGAGGGCGCCTTTCTCGCGTGCTCGTTCTGGCTCGTCGAGGTCATGGCCCGCCAGGGCCGCCATGAGGAGGCGCGCGCGATCTTCGACCGCGCCCTCTCGACCGCGAACGGACTGGGCCTGTTCTCCGAGGAGTACGACCCCGACGCGCGCGAGATGCTCGGCAACTTCCCGCAGGCCCTGAGCCACCTCTCGCACATCGAGGCCGCGCTGGCGCTGGCCGAGCACACCAGACCCCCGGCGACCGCTGAGGACCGACGACTGGACGCCTGAGGAGTCCATGGACTCCATAAGCGTCCTCTCGTCGCTCGGGCGCTTGTCAGCTAGCTGACGAGCCTGCGCCTGGCTGCCGCCGGCCGTTTCCCTGAGCGCTCGACGGGTACCCCAAGACCGCTGTCGATGGCGAAAGGAGCCTAGATGTCCGAGACCGTCGGAGCGTTCATCCTGAGGCGACTGCACGAGCACGGGGTGCGCCACGTGTTCGGCTACCCCGGCGACGGCATCAACGGCATCCTCGGCGGCTTCCACACCTACGGCGACGAGGTCGAGTTCATCCAGACCCGTCACGAGGAGATCGCGGCCTTCTGCGCGACCGCCCACGCGAAGTTCACCGACGAGGTCGGGGTGTGCATGGCCACGTCCGGGCCGGGCGCGATCCACCTCCTGAACGGCCTCTACGACGCCAAGCTCGACCACCAGCCGGTGGTCGCGATCGTGGGCCAGCAGAAGACCTTCTCGCTGGGCTCGAACTACCAGCAGGAGGTCGATCTGAACACCCTGTTCAAGGACGTGGCCTCCGAGTTCGTGCAGGTCTGCATGTCGCCGCCCCAGATCGCCCACCTGATCGACCGCGCGGTCCAGGTCGCCAAGGCGTCGCGCTCGGTCACCGCGGTGATCGTCCCCGAGGACGTCCAGGAGGCGACCTACGAGGAGCCGCCGCGCGAGCACGGCGTCGTCTACTCGTCGCCCGACGGCCGGCTGCGCGCCCGGGTCATCCCGCCCGACTCCGAGATCCGGCGGGCGGCCGAGGTCCTGAACTCGAGCGAGAGGGTCGCCATCCTGATCGGTCAGGGCGCCGCCCACGCGGCCGACGAGGTGATCGAGCTCGCCGACCTGCTCGGCTGCGGGGTGGCCAAGGCGCTCAACGGCAAGGACGCCCTCCCCGACGATCTTCCGTTCGTGACCGGCGGCATCGGCCTGCTCGGCACCAAGCCGAGCGACGAGATGGTCATGAACTGCGACTGCCTGTTCATGATCGGGTCGAGCTTCCCCTACGCGGAGTGGCTGCCCGAGCCGGGCCAGGCAAAGGGCGTGCAGATCGACATCGACGCTCGCCTCGTCGGTATCCGCTACCCGATGGACGTAAGCCTCGTCGGTGACTCGAAGGACACCCTCCGCCAGCTCCTCCCCCACCTGCGCCGCAAGGAGGACCGCTCCTGGCGCGAGCACATCGAGGAGGAGGTCGAGCGTTGGTGGGAGATCCTCGCCAAGCGGGCGATGGACGACGCCGAGCCGCTCAACCCGCTCCGCGTCTTCCACGAGCTCTCGCCGCGCCTGCCGGACGACGTGATCATCACCGCGGACTCGGGGTCGGCGACCAACTGGTGGGCACGGCACCTCAAGCTCCGCAAGGGCATGAAGGCGGCGCTCTCGGGGACGCTCGCCACGATGTGCCCCGGGGTGCCGTATGCGTTCGCGGCCAAGTTCGCGTATCCCGACCGCCCGGTGATCGCCTGCCTCGGCGACGGCGCGATGCAGATGCTCGGCATCAACGCGCTGATCGACGTCGCGGACAAGTATCCGCGTTGGTCCAACAAGCAGCTGGTGGTGCTGGTGCTGAACAACCGCGACCTCAACCAGGTGACATGGGAGCAGCGCGTCCTCGCCGGCGACCCGAAGCTCGAGGCCTCGCAGGTGATCCCCGACTTCCCGTTCGCCCGCTACGCCGAGCTGCTCGGGCTCGAGGGGATCAGGGTCGATTCCCCCGACCGGGTCGCCGACGCCTGGGACCAGGCGCTCGCCGCCGACCGACCGGTCGTCTACGAGGCGATCACCGACCCCGAGGTCCCGCCGCTTCCGCCGCACATCATGATGGACCAGGCAAAGGGCATGGCCCAGGCGCTCCTGAAGGGCGACCCGGCGGCGAGCCGGATCGTCCGCCAGTCGATCAAGGGCAAGCTGAAGGAGCTCGTAACGCGCTGATGGCGACCGCCGCGCGGGCGGCCCTCGACGTGGAGGTCGAGGGCCTCGAGGTCTCGGTGTTCACGGTTCCGACCGAGGAGCCGGAGTCCGACGGCACCCTCGAGTGGGACTCGGTCACGATGGTCGTGGTCGAGGCGCACGGAGGCGGCGAGGCCGGGCTCGGCTACACCTACGGCGACGCGGCGGTGGCCGGGTTCGTCGACTCGAAGCTCGGCGAGGTTGTCGTGGGCGCCGACGCGCTCTCCCCGCCGGCGGCGTGGGCGGCGATGCAGGAGGCGATCCGCAACGCGGGGCACCCCGGGGTCGGGGCGATGGCGGTGTCGGCGGTGGACATCGCGCTCTGGGACCTAAAGGGGAAGCTGCTCGGGGTGTGCCTGGCCGACGCCCTCCCCCGCTTTCACCGGCGGGTGCCGGTCTACGGCAGCGGCGGGTTCACCTCGTACTCGAACGAGCGCCTGGCTGAGCAGCTCTCGGGCTGGGCCGAGTCGGGGATCCCCCGGGTCAAGATGAAGGTGGGCCGCGATCCCGACCGCGATCCGCAGCGGCTACGCGCGGCGCGCGAGGCGATCGGCGACCGGGTCGAGCTGATGGTCGACGCGAACGGGGCCTTCACCCGCAAGGAGGCGCTGCTCTGGGCCGAGCGCTACGCCGAGTTCGGGGTGACCTACTTCGAGGAGCCGGTGAGCTCCCAGGACGTCGAGGGGCTGCGGCTCCTGCGCGACCGCGTGCCGGCCGGCATGGCGGTGGCCGCGGGCGAGTACGCGTGGGGGCTTGGCGACGTGGGGCACCTCTGCGGCGTGGTCGACATCGTGCAGGCCGACGTGACCCGCGTCGGCGGCGTCACCAACCTGCTCCGGGTCGACGGGCTGTGCAAGGCGCGGGCGCTCCCGTTCTCGGCCCACTGCGCCCCGGCGGTGTCGGCGCACGTCTGCACCGCCATGGAGACCCTCGAGCACCTCGAGTACTTCCACGACCACGTCCGAGTCGAGCGGCTGCTGTTCGAGGGGACGCTCGACCCCCAGAGCGGGGAGCTCGAGCCCGACCGCTCGCGCCCCGGCCTCGGGCTTCGGTTGAGGCGCGAGGACGCCGCACGCTACGAGCAATGAGAGAGAGGAAATGAGCACCACCGAGCAGCGCTGGACCCACCCGGCCGTCGCGAGCTGGCGCGGCGGGAGCACGCTGGCGAACGGCGCCGGCGTCGGCCACGACCTGATCGGGCCCGAGGGCGTCGACCAGGTCGACGTTCGCTCGCTCGAGCGCGCCCTCCGGGCATCGGTGCGCGGCGAGGTCCTGTTCGACCCCGGTCACCGGGCGATCTACTCCCACGACAGCTCGAACTACCGCCAGGCGCCGATCGGCGTCGTCGTCCCCCACGACGCCGACGACGTGGTCGCCGCCGTGGCCGCCTCTCGCGAGCACGGAGCCCCGGTCCTGCCGCGCGGCTGCGCGACGAGCCTCTCGGGCGAGACCTGCAACGTGGCGGTGGTGATCGATACCTCCAAGCACATGCGCGAGATCTTCGCGCTCGACGGCGAGCGCGGGGTCGCCCGGGTTCAGCCAGGGGTGGTCCGCGACCAGCTCGCGCACCGGGCCGAGAGCGAGCTCGAGCTCACCTTCGCCCCGGATACCTCGACCCACGCCTACGCCACGCTCGGGGGAATGATCGGCAACAACTCGTGCGGCGTTCACTCGGTCATGGCCGGGCGCACCTCGGACAACCTGTACGAGCTCGAGGTGGTGACCTACGACGGGCTACGCATGCGGGTCGGCCGCACGAGCGCGGAGGAGCTCGAGCGGATCATCGCCGCCGGCGGGCGCCGCGGGGAGATCTACCGCCGGATGCGCGAGCTGCGCGACCGCTACGCGGACCTCATCCGGGCGCGGTTCCCGAACATCCCGCGCCGCGTGTCGGGCTACAACCTCGACGAGCTCCTGCCCGAGAAGGGCTTCAACGTGGCCCGGGCACTGTGCGGCTCCGAGGGCACGCTAGTGACCGTGCTCGAGGCCACGGTGCGGCTGGTCTACAGCCCCCCGGCGCGCTCCCTGCTCGTGCTCGGCTACCCGGACGTGTTCCACGCCGCCGACCACGTCCCCGAGATCCTCGAGTTCGGCCCGACCGGGCTCGAGGGCATCGACCACGAGCTGGTGGACGACATGATCGCCCTCGGCCAGAAGACCTCCGACGTGCCCCTGCTCCCCGAGGGCGGCGGCTGGCTGCTCTGCGAGTTCGGGGCGGACACCCGGGAGGAGGCGGACGAGCGGGCCCGCGAGTGCATGGCCCGGCTCGAGCAGGACCCCGACACCCCGGCGATGAAGCTGTTCGACGACCTCGAGGAGGCCAAGCGGATCTGGCAGATTCGCGAGTCGGGGCTCGGGGCGACCGCCTACCACCCGACGAAGCGCGACCACTGGCCCGGCTGGGAGGACGCCGCCGTTCCCCCCGACCGCGAGGGCGACTACCTGCGGGACTTCCAGAAGCTGCTGGCGAAGTACGACCTCGACGCCGCCCTCTACGGGCACTTCGGCGACGGTTGCATCCACTGCCGGATCAGCTTCGACCTCGAGTCGGCCGGCGGGCTACGGGCCTACCACGACTTCGTCGAGGAGGCCGCCGACCTCGTGGTGAGCTACGGCGGCTCGCTGTCCGGCGAGCACGGCGACGGGCAGTCGCGTGCCGAGCTCCTGCCGAAGATGTACGGCGAGGAGCTGGTCCAGGCCTTCCGCGAGTTCAAGCAGATCTGGGACCCGGACAACCGGATGAACCCGCACAAGGTCGTGGACCCGTATCCGATCGTCTCGAACCTGAAGCTCGGCGCCGGCTATAACCCGCCCGAGCCGGAGACCCACTTCTCCTATCCGGAGGACCGCGGCAGCTTCGCGCACGCGGCGCTGCGGTGCGTCGGCGCCGGGAAGTGCCGCGACACCGACACCGGGACGATGTGCCCGAGCTACATGGTCACGCTCGAGGAGCAGCACTCGACGCGGGGGCGGGCGCGGATCCTCTACGAGATGCTCCAGGGCGACACGATCACCGACGGCTGGCGCTC
>DASQXU010000353.1:0-3999 GCA_035639555.1 Thermoleophilaceae bacterium | reverse complement strand
CTCGTGATGGTGATGCACCCGGTGCTGGAGTCCAAGTTCCGGGCGGCGGTGGACCTGATCGGGCGGCTCGACTTCGTGCGGTCGCGCCCCAGGGTGATCCGGGTGATCGAGGAGGAGTTCCTGGTTGCCGGCTCCTAGTTGCTGGTGAGTCTCTGGCGCTATGCGGAGCGGTTGCCTGTCGAGCCGCTCGTCTCTCTGGGCGAGGGCGACACGCCGCTCGTGGAGGCGCCATGGCTCTCGGAGCGGGTCGGGTGCGAGGTCTGGCTGAAGCTCGAGGGAGCCAACCCGACGGGCTCGTTCAAGGATCGAGGGATGACGGTCGCGGTGTCCGCCGCGCTCGGCGAGGGGGCCGAAGCGGTGGTCTGCGCCTCGACCGGCAACACGGCGGCGAGCGCGGCGGCATACGCCGCGCGCGCCGGCCTGCGCGGGGCGGTGATCGTACCGGAGGGGAAGATCGCGACCGGCAAGCTCGCCCAGGCGCTCGTGCACGGCGCGCGGGTGATCGCCCTGCGCGGCAACTTCGACCAGGCGCTGGCCCTGGTGCGGCAGCTGGTCGAGCGTAACCCGATCGCGCTCGTCAACTCGGTGAACGACTACCGAATCGAGGGCCAGAAGACGGGGGCCTTCGAGGTTTGCGACGAGCTCGGCGAGGCGCCCGACGTGCTCTGCATCCCGGTCGGCAATGCCGGCAACGTGACCGCCTGGTGGAAGGGGTTCTCCGAGCTCGGCTCCGCCCCGCGGATGCATGGCTACCAGGCCGAGGGCGCCGCGCCGCTGGTCCGCGGCGCGGCGGTCGAGCAGCCGGAGACCGTGGCCTCCGCCATCCGGATCGGCAACCCGGCGCGCTGGGAGGATGCGATGAACGCGTTCACCGCATCGCGGGGCGCCGTGCGCGCGGTCTCGGACGCCGAGATCCTCTCCGCCTACGCCCTGCTCGGCGAGCGCGAGGGCGTCTTCTGCGAGCCGGCCTCGGCCGCCGCGGTGGCCGGGCTGCTCAAGCACGGCGCCGAGGGGCGTGTCGTGTGCGTACTCACCGGACACGGCCTGAAGGACCCCCAGACCGCGATGAACAGGGCGGCTCCGGTGGTGCCGTGCGAGCCGGACATCGCGAGCGTCGAGCGGGCGGTGCGGGGATGAGGCGCCGGCGCCTGGTGCGGGTACCGGCCTCGACCGCCAACCTTGGACCGGGCTACGACGCGCTGGCCGCGGCGCTCTCCCTCTCCCTCCAGCTCGAGGTGGAGGAGACCGGCGAGTTCTTTGTCCACTCGGACGTCCCAGGGGTCCCTACCGACCGCACGAACCTGTGCGTGCGCGCCTTCGAAACCCTCCGGCCGGCCGACGGCCTGGCCTTCCAGATACGCTCGGAGATCCCGAGCACCGCCGGGCTCGGCTCGAGCGCGGCCGCGATCGTCGCCGGCCTGGCCGCGGCCGACCACATGTACGAGCTCGACGCCCCGCTGTTCGAGCTCGCCCGCGAGCTCGAGGGCCATCCCGACAACGTGGCCGCCGCGGTCTACGGCGGCTTCGTCGTCTGCACCGGGGACCACCCGGTGCGCATCGAGCCCCCACCCGGGCTCGAGGCGGTGGTGGCGATTCCGCCCGGGCAGGTCCCGACCTCCGCCGCCCGAGCGGTGATCCCGGAAGAGGTACCGCTGGGCGACGCCGTCCACAACGTCGCCCACGCCGCGCTGCTCATGCTCGGCCTGGCCCGCGACGACTTCTCGCTGATCGGCCGCGGCCTCTCGGACCGCCTCCACCAGCCCCGGCGGAGCCGGCTCTACCCGCGCTCGATGGCGCTGCTCGAGCGGGCCGACGAGCTCGGGGCGACCGGCGCCACTCTCTCGGGGGCCGGCCCGGCCGTCCTCTTCTGGTGCCACTGGCAGCAGACCGGCAACCTGGTCGAGCGGCTGCGCGCCGAGGCGCCCGACTGCGACGTCCGCCGGGTGCAGTTCGCCCCCGGCGGGGCCGACGTGCGCGCGCTGTGAACGCGCCCGAGGTCCTGGCCGCCGGCGGCGTCGTCGTGCGCGACCGGAGGGTGGCCGTCATCCACCGGCCCAAGTACGGCGACTGGAGCTTCCCCAAGGGAAAGCTCGATCCCGGCGAGGGCTTCGCGGAGGCCGCGCTGCGGGAGGTCCAGGAGGAGACCGGCCTTCGCTGCCGGCTGGGCCGGGAGGTGGCGAGCACGCGCTACCGCGACTCGAAGGGGCGCTCGAAGCTCGTTCGCTACTTCAGGATGGAGCCGCTCGACGGGAGCTTCGAGCCGACCGACGAGGTCGACGAGCTGCGCTGGCTCCCGCCCCCTGAGGCGGCCGCCCTGCTGAGCTACGAGCGCGACCGGGAGGTGCTCGCCGCGGCCGAGGACTAGTGCCTACCGGCCGGGGCTCGGCCGCTCAGCGGTGGCCGCGGCGCCCGACCGGGAACCGGCTCAAGCCGCCACCGCCGGCCGGCGCTCCGCCCAGGGACGCGCCGCCTCGAGCTGCGCGGCGAGCGAGATCAGGACCTCCTCGCCGGCCGGCGGCCCGGCGAGCTGGACGGCGAGGGGGAGCCCGTCCTCGCCCTCGAAGAGCGGGAGCGATATCGCCGGCTGGCCGCTGACGTTGAACATCGCCGTGAACGGCACGAACGCCCCCGAGCGGCGGAAGTCCTCCCAGGGGTCCTCGCTGCAGGCGTCGATCTCGCCGATCGCCACCGGCCGCGAGCCGAGCGCGGGCGTGAGGACCACGTCGTGGGAGGTCCACAGCGAGAGCATTCCGCGCGCGAGGGTCTGGAGCTGGGACAGCGCGAGCACGTAGTCGTAGCCCGCCATCTGGCGGATGTGCTCGTAGATCGACCACGTGAGCGGCTCGACGAGCTCGGGGGTCGGCTGGCGGCCGGTCACGAGCCCCGCGAACACCGCGCCCACGCTGACGTGGGTACCGAAGACCCGGGTGAACACGGGCAGGACGTCGAGGTCGCGCCAGGGCGCGTCGACCTCCGACACCTCGTGCCCGAGAGAGCCGAGCAGCTCGGCCGCCTCCGCCACCGCCCGGCGCGAGGCGGCGTCCACCTCCACGTCGATGGGCGGGACGGTGCTCACGCCGATCCGAAGGCGGCCGGGATCGCGGGCGGCCGCCTCGGCGAACGGTGCCGAGGGGGGCGGAGCCCAGGTGGCGTCGCCGAGCTCATAGCCGGCGATGACGTCGAGCAGGCCGGCCGTGTCCTCGACGGTGCGGGTCAGCACGCCGTCGGTCACGAGCGGGTGGTCACCCTGGGCGGGGCCCCGGGAAACCCGGCCCCGGGCCGGCTTCAGCCCCACGAGCCCGCAGCACGCGGCCGGGATGCGGATCGAGCCGCCGCCGTCCGCGCCGTGGGCCACGGGCACCATGCCGGCGGCCACCGCGGCCGCCGACCCGCCCGAGGACCCGCCCGGGGTGCGCCCGAGGTCCCACGGGTTGCGGGTGGGTCCGTAGCGGCGGGGCTCGGTGACGGGCAGGATCCCGAACTCGGGCATGTTGGTCCGGCCGACGATCACGAAGCCCGCCTCCCGAAGCCGGCGCACGACGAACGCGTCGAACTCGGCGACGAAGTCGCCGAACAGCTCCGACCCTGCGGTCAGGCGCTGCCCGGCGACCGGGGTCTCGTCCTTGATCGCGATCGGGACCCCCGCGAACGGACGCTCGTCCCCCGGCTCCACCCGATCGGCGGTCTCGAGCGCGCGCTCTGCGTCGACGAGCACGAACGCGTTGAGCTCGCCGTCGAGCGCCTCGATCCGCTGAAGCGCCGCCTCGACCAGCTCGCGCGCCGAGACCTCGCCCCGGCGGACCATCGCGGCCAGCTCGGTCGCCGGCCGGTAGGGGAGCTCGACCACGGTGGCGAACCCTAGATGGTTGATTCCACGGCCGGGGCCGTGATCGGGGGATTCCGAGAGGAGGGGCCGAAGTCGGCGGTGTCCAAGTCACCGTCGACCGGGAGGCCACGATGCACGCCGACCTCGACCTGCTCCTCATCGCCGTTTTCTGC
>DASQXU010000352.1:0-2095 GCA_035639555.1 Thermoleophilaceae bacterium | reverse complement strand
ACGGGCGGTGGCCTCGTGTTCGCCGGCGAGCCGACCGGCGAGTACAACGCGCTCGACGCCGAGAGCGGGGACCTGCTGTGGCAGTTCCAGTGCGGAAGCGGGCACCACTCGAGCCCGACGACCTACGAGGTCGACGGGAGGCAGTACATCGCCGTGCCCACCGGGTGGGGCGCCTGGACTGAGGGGTTCCTGCCCGGGATGCTCGGGGCGGGGCAGGGAAGCTCCCTGTTCGCCTTCGCGCTGCCGGAGTAGTAGCGCGCGGTCTCGACGCTCGACATCGCAGCTGCGCGGCCGGGTGCTTGGGCCAGCTACAGAGACAACCGAACTAGATGAGGAGGCGTTCTATGAGGTGGATTGAGCCCGAGCTTGAGCTCGTAGACGGCGCGAGGGACGGCCGTCCCACGTGGACCAAGCCCGAGTTTGAGTTCGTCGACCTCTGCTGCGAGGTCACCCTCTACCTCTACCACGAGTAGGGCGGCAATCCGCGACGTGGGCCCCGGCGTTCTGGCCGGGGCCACGTTCGGTTGTTCTTCGGGCTAAGCCCTTGCCCGTTCTCTAAGCGCCGGGGCGCGCTCGGCCCGGAACGAGAGGGCTCGTCCGGTCGGCGCGCCCGAAGGCGGGCGCTCCTGCGATGCGAAGCTCAGATATCGCGTTTGGTACGTTGCCGCCATGGTTGACCAGCAGCTCTGGCAGCGCGGGCTCCGGGGGCGAGGTGTAGACGGATGATCGCGACGCGCAGCTTCTGGCCCAGCTTCTTCTCCGAGATCGTGGCCCGCCTGCAGTGGGAACCGATGGCCATCGACCTCACTCCGGACGCCCGGGCGTGGCCCAGGCTCCCGGCCGAACGCCGCCGCCGCCTCACCACGCTCCTCGCCGGGTTCTGCGTGGCGGAGGACGCCGTCTCCGAGGACCTCGAGCCGTTCGGGGAGGCGGCCAAGCGGACCTCGATGGCTTCCGCCGAGACCCTCATGGCCTGGGTCTTCTTTCTGCAGCGCCGCGACGAGCAGCGCCACGCGCGGTTCTTCGACCGCATTGCCGCCGAGGTGCTCGGGCTGCCCGGAGCCACCCCGGCCGAGCGGCGCGCCGCGGCGCGGCCCTACGTCCCGGCCGCGATCCTCGAGCTCTTCGAGGAGCGGCTGCCCGCGATGACCGCCGAGCTCGCCGCGGGCCGCGCCGGGCTCGACGAGGGCGTCTGCCTCTACCACATGATGCTCGAGGCGATCGTCTTCGAAGCCGGGCGACGGGCGCTGCTCGACGACCTGGCCGACGGCGCCCTTCCCGGAGTGCGCGAGGGCGTGCGGCGAACGGAGCTCGACGAGCGCTGGCACATCGGCTTCGGCGTGCGCTGCCTGATCGAGGCCCCGCCCTCCCCGGACCTCCTCTACGACCTTCTGGCGCGGGCCGAGGACGCCGCCGCGGTCTGGGGTGACGCCGTCCCCGAAGCCACGCGGGAGCGCACCGTGCGCAAGTGCCTCCGGCGGCTGTCGGCGGCCGGGCTCATCGAGGCGCGCGCGGCGGCCTAGCTGCGTCGTCAACGCCCGCCCGTGGCGGCGGGGACGCCGCGCTGGCGGCAGATCCGGTGTCAGCATCGGTGGCTGCCGACCGCGGTCTGGGGCGCGCCGAGGAATGAGCGATCCGGGCGGTCGACGGGGCCGACTTCGAGGTCGGGAGTTCGTCGGTTCCTCGTCCCCGAGCGAGTTTGCGCCGCCACGCCGCTTGGGTAGATTGAGCGCACCAACACGACCTGCGAGGGAGGAGACAATGAGCGAGCCCGTCCGGGTGTCGATCACCGTCAACGGTGAGAAGCACGAGTCGGAGGTGTCGCCGCGTCTTCTCTTGGTCCACTACCTGCGCGACAACCTCGGGCTGACCGGCACGCACGTCGGCTGCGACACCTCGAGTTGCGGGGCCTGTACCTGCCACGTGGACGGCGAGGCGGTGAAGAGCTGCACGGTGCTGGCGGTCCAGGCCGAGGGCGCGCAGGTCACGACCATCGAGGGCATGGCCGACGGCGAGACGCTGCACCCGCTGCAGGAGGCGTTCTGGAAGGACCACGGGCTGCAGTGCGGCTACTGCACGCCGGGGATGATCATGG
>DASQXU010000351.1:0-3115 GCA_035639555.1 Thermoleophilaceae bacterium | reverse complement strand
TCGTGCGGGGCCGCAAGGGCGAGTACCGCGAGCTCCTCGAGGAGCTCCGCGCCGAGGGGTTCACGCGCGTGAAGGTGAACGGTGAGATCCGTCGCCTCGAGGAGGACATCGCGCTCGACAAGAAGTTCAAGCACGACGTCTCCGTGGTGTTCGACCGGCTGATCATGCGACCCGACCTGAGGCGCCGGCTGGCCGACTCGATCGAGACCGCCGTGGCCCGCGCCGAGGGGCTGGTCGACATCGAGCTGGTGGACGACGGGAACGTGCGCACCTACTCGGACCGCTTCATGTGCCTGCACTGCGGCACATCGATGCCCGAGCTCGAGCCCCGGATGTTCTCGTTCAACTCGCCCCACGGCGCCTGCCCGCGGTGCACCGGCCTCGGCTCGCAGATGGAGATCGATCCCGATCTCATCGCCCCGGACCCGAGCCTGTCCCTGGCCGAGGGCGCCATCGTCCCCTGGTCCACGACCGCCTCCAACTACTACGAGCAGCTGACCCAGGCCATCGCCGACAAGTGGGAGATCGATCCGGAAACTCCCTGGGAGGACCTCCCCGAGCGCGTGCGCAACTGCTTCCTGTACGGCACCAACGGCGACCGGGTCTACATCTCCTACCGGAACCGCTACGGGCGCCGGCGCTCCTACATGACGACGTTCGAGGGGATCGTGCCGAACCTGGAGCGCCGATACCGCGAGACCGACTCGGACTACGCCCGCGAGAAGATCGAGGAGTACATGACGCTGCGGCCCTGCCCGGAGTGCCGCGGGGCCCGGCTACGCCCGGAGTCGCTGGCAGTCCGGGTCGGCGGCCTCGGGATCCACGAGCTGACGCGGATGTCGGCGCGGCGGGCCATCGAATGGTTCGCGGCGCTCGAGCTCTCCGAGACCGAGCGCCAGATCGCCCGGCTGGTGCTGCGCGAGATCACCGAGCGGCTGCGCTTCCTCGATTCGGTGGGCGTCGGGTACCTGTCGCTCGAGCGCGCGGCGGGGACGCTGTCGGGAGGCGAGGCCCAGCGCATCCGGCTGGCCACCCAGATCGGCTCGTCGCTGGTCGGGGTGCTCTACATCCTCGATGAGCCCTCGATCGGGCTGCACCAGCGGGACAACCGGCGCCTCATCTCCACCCTCGAGCGGCTCCGCGACCTCGGGAACACGGTGATCGTCGTCGAGCACGACGAGGGGACGATGCGAGCGGCCGACCACATCGTCGACCTAGGTCCCGGCGCCGGAGAGCACGGGGGGTGGCTGGTGGCCGAGGGGCGACCGGAGGACGTGATCGCGGTGCCCGAGTCGCTGACCGGCCGGTATCTGGCCGGGCAAGAGGAGATCCCGGTGCCGGTGCGCAGGCGGCGGCCGAGCGGCTACGTCGAGATCGAGGGCGCCTCGCAGCACAACCTCCGGGGCATCGACGTCAAGCTCCCGCTCGGGGTGTTCTGCTGCGTGACCGGGGTGTCGGGATCGGGCAAGTCGTCCCTGGTCAACGAGGTTCTCTACAAGGCGGTGGCCAACCGCCTCCACCGGGCGAAGCAGCGGCCCGGGGCCCACCGGCGGATCCGCGGGCTCGAGCAGATCGACAAGATCATCAACATCGACCAGTCGCCGATCGGGCGCACGCCGCGCTCCAACCCGGCCACTTACATCGGGCTGTTCGACCACATCCGGGAGCTGTACTCGCGCACGCAGGAGGCCCGGGCCAGGGGCTACAAGCCGGGCCGATTCAGCTTCAACGTCAAGGGCGGGCGCTGCGAGGTCTGCCGCGGTGACGGCCAGATCAAGATCGAGATGCACTTCCTGCCCGACGTCTACGTGCCCTGCGAGCAGTGCCACGGCAAGCGCTACAACCGCGAGACGCTCGACGTCCGCTTCAAGGGCAAGACGATCGCCGACGTGCTCGAGATGCCGGTCGAGGAGGCGCTCGAGTTCTTTCGCCACGTGCCGAAGATCCAGCGCCGCCTGCAGGCCTTGCACGACGTCGGCCTGAACTACATCCGGCTGGGCCAACCGGCCACGACCCTCTCGGGCGGCGAGGCCCAGCGGGTCAAGCTCGCATCCGAGCTCTGCAAGGTGGCCACCGGCCGGACCCTCTACATCCTCGACGAGCCGACCACCGGCCTTCACTTCGCCGACGTGCAGCGCCTGCTCGAGATGCTCGACCGCCTGGTAGAGGGCGGAAACACGGTCGTGGTCATCGAGCACAACCTCGACGTGATCAAGACCGCGGACCGCATCGTCGACCTCGGGCCCGAGGGGGGCGAGGAGGGCGGGCTCGTGGTGGCCCAGGGGACGCCCGAGCAGGTCGCCGCGGTCGACGACTCCTACACCGGCCGGTTCCTGGCCGGGATCGTGGAGCCGACCCGCCCGCGGGAGCGGCGGCGACCTGCGGCCGCCGCCGCCTGACCGAAGCGGCTCGCTCCTCGAGCCGCCGGCCGCTACGGCCGCAGAATGCGCCGGGGGCGCCCGTGGGCGCCCCCGATCGCTTCGACGGCTGCGTCAGCGGCGGTTAGCCCACGCGCCTGACGATGTTGCAGCGCCGGACCCGGTCGATCCGGTCCACCCGCGCCACGTCGCGGCCCGAGCCGCAGTCGACGCGGTCTCTCGTGCCATCGACCGAGTTGATCCGGTCGTTGCCCGAGTTGCCGGAGATCACGTCGTTGCCCGTTCCGCCCGAGATCCGGTCGTTGTTCGGGCCGCCCGAGATCCGGTCCTGGCCGGAGCTGCCGGAGATGCAGTCGCGGCCGCCGGCTCCCCGCAGCACGTCGTCGCCTCCCAAGCCGCGGATGCTGTCGCCGCCTTGCGCGCCGTTGAGGACGTCGGCGCCGCTAGTCCCGGTGATCCTGTTCGTGCACGTGCCGCCGTTAGGCGCGGCCTCGATGTGGAGCGACCAGCCCACCAGCTGACCGACGTCCACAAGTGAGTCATCGACGATGTACAGATGCCAGGTGCCGTTCGGGTTGCTCCCCGGGAACGCGCCCGTAGCCCCACCGAGCTGCATCGCGTACGGCGGGCCCGGCGCGGGCGACGGGAACGTGTCGCCGGCCCCGTAGTTCGTCGGCCTATAGGTCCCCGACGTTATCTGCCCGGAGTCGGGCAGCGGTGGTCCGGTGTCGTCGAAC
>DASQXU010000350.1:0-2657 GCA_035639555.1 Thermoleophilaceae bacterium | reverse complement strand
GTCGGCGCACCCGGTGGACCTCGGTCAGCGCTCGAGCATCTCCGTGTCCTCGTCGCTGTAGGCCGGCGCGCAGCAGCAGAGCAGCACGAGCGGCTCCGTGGCCGAGAGGTTCCAGAGCTTGTGGCGCGTGCCGGGAGGGATCACGACGCAGTCGCCCGCGCTCACCTCGGCCTCCTCGTCGCCCAGCCGCATCCACCCCCGCCCGGCGGTGAAGTAGTAGAGCTCCTCGGTGGTCCGGTGGCGGTGCTCGACCGTCTCGGCGCCGGGTGGCACGGTGGCCTCGGCGAGGCTCTGGTTCTCGGCCTGAGTCGAGGCCGGGCCGACGAGTTCGCGGATCGTCGCGCCGTCGAGCGTCACGAACGGCTCGAGCTGCTGCAGACGCGCGATCTCCACCTCTGGGAGCCTAAGGGGCAGTTGGCCTCGGCGTCACGGCGGTGCAGCAGCTGTGGCGCGCCGGTCGAGGGACGCGTCGGCGCGGTGGGTCGCGTCAAGGTCGGGGCCAAGTGGTCCACGGGCTCGCCCGGCGAGCCGAGGATCGGCCGGCGGCCGCTCCCTCTTCCACTCGATCAGGCGCGGGCCCATGCGCCCGGGCGAGTGCTGCCTCGCCGTCCGGGGGCCGCGGGCCGCCGACCGCCGCAAGTCTCGCGCGATGGAGGCCCGGATCGCCCAGACCGCCCGGCAGATCGCTCGCTGTGCGCAAACGGGGGACTGGCCGCTCTCAACCCCGGACGGCTGGTGGTGTTCGCCGGGTCAGTGCCGGTTCTGGTCCGAGTGCCTCTGCGGGGGCGGGAGACCATGAGCCGGCGCCTCTGGCGCGTTTCATGCAAAGGAGCAGGCGGCCGCCGCCGGTGCGACGGGCAGAGCGGCGCCTAATTGTGAGCCTGCAGACAGCTGCGTTTCGCGCGTTGCGATAGTGGCCCGCGCTTGCACAGTGCGCCAGCGATTGACGGCGCGTCACGCCTCCACCTGGGTCAGGAGCGCACGTACCGTGAATGAGCCGGGCGGCTGCGAAGGCCAGCTCGCGGGTTTCTAGCTCGCCCGACTCACGCCACATCGGTGGCGAACGGGCCGCCCGTCTATCCACAGGCACGATGAGTTCCGTCAGGCGCTGCAGCCGTTGCTCCGGCAGTCTCGGTCGCCCGCTGGTCGCGCACCCTGAGACCGTGCCCGCCTCGGTTGTCCGCCAACGGGTGCGCGGCATAGCGGGCCGCCCACGGCCCAAGCGGCGAGTGGACGATCGCGATCGATGACTTCTTACCCCTCGACCGGCGGGCGCCGATCAGCTCCGGCCCTCGTGCGGCCCGCCCCCGGTCGCGCGGCCGCGACGCGATCGGCGACGATCACGGCGATCAGGGCCGCGACCAACAGGCCGCCGACCGCGACCGCGGTGAGCACGCCGCCGAGCAACCCGATCGCCACACAGCTGAGCGCGCCGGCGGTCCGCCGGTAGCTGATCCCGCCGGTCATCCGGAGGCGTAGTACGGCTTGGGCGAGCAGGTAGAGGATCGGCCCTACGACGACCGCGACGAGCTTGGCCGAGGTGAGCTCCTCGCTCGGGTGGGCGATCACGAGCTCGTCGCCGACCGCGGACAGGATGATCCCGGCGATGATCAGGACGTGCCCGTAGGTGTAGGCGTCGCGGGCCAGGAGCGTTCGATCCCCGGCCTCGGCCAGCGCCCGCTCGGCCAGCCCGGCGATCGAGGTGAAGTAGAGCCACCAGAGGGCCGCGGTGCCGACGAAGGCGCCGCCGAAGGCGAGCACCCGCGCGCTGTCGAGCGGGAGCTCGGCCGTCGTCGCGCCGGTGATCACGATCGACTCGCCGAGGGCGATGATCACGAACGATCCGAACCGCTCGGCGAAGTGGCCGGTCTCCACCTGCCACGTCTCACCGGCGAGCCGCGGCCGCCCGGGCACCCAGAAGAGCACCAGCGGGGCGCCGTAGTCGAGCGCCACGGCGGCGAGCCAGAGCGCCGTGCGCGCCTCGCCGCGGGCGAAGCCCCCGGCGAGCCAGAGCGCGCCGGCGACCGCGAACCAGGTCAGGATCCTGCCGGCGCGCTCGCGCTCGAGCGTTCGCCGCTCGGCGGCGGCGAAGGTCAGGAACGCGTGCCGCCCAACCTGGATCGCTACATAGGACGCCGCGAAGAGCAGCGCCTTGTCGGCGAACGCCTCGGGGATCGCGATCGCCATCAGAAGGCTGGCGAGCATCAGGCCGATCAGGAGCAGCCGGACCACGTTCGACTCGGGGTCGAGCTCGTTCGTGACCCAGGTCGTGTAGTTCCACGACCACCAGACGGCCAGAAGGATGAGCGCGGCCTGGCCCGCGCCCTCCCAGCTCAGGTTCGCGAGCAGCAGGTGCGAGACCTGGGTGACCGCGAAGACGAAGACGAGGTCGTAGAAGAGCTCGAGCGTCGTCGCCCGCTGCGCCTCGCCGGCGCCGCCTGTGCGCTGGAAGCGACTCATCGCACGGTCGGCGCGCCTAAGCGGTGATGGTCATCGAGCGGACTACGTCGCCTTGCGGGCTCGATAGCGAAGCGACCTTATTCGTTCACGCCGCTCGAATCGAACAAGGCGCATAAACGCGACCAGGTGGCCCGAGCGCGAGACGGTCAGCGACGACTCGCAGGGCGTGCCGCTCGCGACGATGCGGGAGCTCGCGC
>DASQXU010000349.1:0-3028 GCA_035639555.1 Thermoleophilaceae bacterium | reverse complement strand
TGGCCTCGAGCCAGCCGGCAGGGTCGCGCTTGGCCTTGTGCATCAACTCGCCGATCGCGAACAGCGCGTCGTCGGACGTGTCGTGGTCCGCCTTCGCCAGCGCCACCTTGGCCGCCAGTGTACCGGTCCACAGAAATGAGGCACGGCTCTGCGCTTAGGCGGCCATGGGCATGGCCGCGATCTGGCCGGCTCGGACCTGAGCGGGCGTCTGGTAGCCGTGCCGCGCGATGATCCAGGTCCGGTTGTAGAGTTCCTTGAAGGCCTGAAGCGCCAGGCGGAGCTCCTCGACGGTCGCGAAGGGGCGGACCCACAGCAGGTTCTCCTTCAGGGTCCGGATGAAGCGCTCGGCGCAGCCGTTGCCTTCAGGCTCGCGCACGAAGGCGGGCGAGCTGGTGATGCCGAGGAAGCGGATCTCGGCCTGGAAGTCGTGACTGACGTACTGGCTCACATGAGGGTGCGGACTTCAAGAGGGTGTCATGGCGGCGTCCCGGTATCGGTGGTGGTCCGGATCCGTGGCTCGAGCCCGCTGAACGTATGCGGCACCGACGCCGCATCTCCTCACATTCGGTCGCCGCAGGATCGGAGCGGCCGCACCATGATCCCTCGTGCACGAGGTGTCGGGCTCGGAGAGCGGGACCCATCTCCCGTACGGCATATCGCAACCAACCAATACAGCGGTCCGCCCGCCCGGATCCGGCGAGGTTGATCAGACCTCGCGGATGCGCATCGCTCGCTTGCCTAACGGGTAGTCAGCTCGGCTTCAGCACCGCGCCGTCCGGCAGTTGGCCGTGGGCCAGATAGCGCCAGAGGGCGACGAGAAGTTTCCGCGCCAGGGCCACGATCGTCGTCCGGCGGTTCCGGCCGCCACCGGCACGGACGCGCTCGCCGAACCACCGGCTCAAGGCGGACTCGGGCTGGTGCCGCAGCCAGAGCCAGGCGAGCTCGATCATCGCCGTGCGCAGGCGCGGGTTGCCCGCCTTCGAGATGCCCTGCTCGCGCCGGATCCGGCCGCTCAGCCAAGGCGTCGGCGCCAGCCCGGCGTAGGCGGCGAGCTGCCGCCGGTTGGCGAAGCTCCGGAACAGGCCCTCGAGCCAGAGCAGCGTGGCGGTCTCCGGGCCGATCCCTTTGAGTCGTAGCAGCAGGGCCGCCGGGCTGGCCGCCACCCCGGGCGCCGTGGCGGCGAGCGCGTCGCGCTCGGCCTCGACCTGCCTGATCTGTCGCGCCAGCAGCTCGAGCCGCTCGATCTCGCGGCCGATCTCGGCCTTGAGCCGCGGCGGCAAGGCGTGCCCGTCCCTCGTCTCGAGGCTCTCCAGGCGGGCCCAGCGGTCCTTGCCCAGCGGGTCGTAGCCCGTGACCCCCTGGCTCATGAGCAGGCCCTTGATGCGGTTGGTGTGCTCGATCCGCTCCCGCAGCAGCGTCCGGCGCTCGCGCGTGATCCGCCGGCGGTCCTCCTCCGCGACGCTCGGCGGATGGACCATCGAGCAGACGCGAGGCTCGCCGCGCCGGAAGGCCAGGAGCGTGCGCAGCAGCGTCTCGCCGTCGATCGCGTCGCTCTTGGCGCGTCGCATCCGCCGGGGCACGGCGACGGAGGCGGGATCGACCACCCAGCTCTCGACACCGTTGGCCTCGAGCAGGCGATGGACCGAGAAGCCGTCCAGCCCGGCCTCTTGGATCGCGACGGTGGCCACCGGGGCTCCGGCGCGCTGCTCGGCCCTCCCCCTCAGGGCCGCCAGCAGGCGGAGCAGCGCGCTCCCGTCGCCGCCGGTGACGAGATGCTTCGACATCTTGTCGGTTCCGGACAGGAGCGAGGTGACCAGCCACTTGGATGGGCTCAGCTCCAAGGAGACGTACAAGACCCGAGCTGGAGGAGGGACGGGCTGGCTCTGCGAGGGCAGATCGGCTGTAAGGGGCATCGGCCGTCTCCTGGATCAGGGGGATGGACGACCTCCGTCTATCAGCGCCGGCGGCCACCCACCGTCATAGGATCTCCCGTGATCGTGCCGGAGCGCGAGGCCGGCGGCGACGCCCTTGGCGAAGGCGCCGAAGCGTTCGCGCACCGCCTGCCTGACCGGCTCGAGCGCCTCGAAGCGGTCGGCGCGGCGGCTGGCGTGAACGCCGACGCACTCGGCCGAGCAGTGGTCGACGGCGACGAACACCGCGGCCTGGCCCTCGCCGGTCATCACCGAGGTCAGGTCGGTGCCCCACATCAGGTCGATCCGCTCGGTCGTGATCGTGCCGTCGTGGGCCCTCGGACCGCGGGGCCGGCCGACGCGCTGCGGCGCCAGCAGGTCGTGCTCGCGCATGAGCCGGAGGACACGGCGCCGGCTGGTGCGGATGCCGGCGAAGCGCAGCCGCGCCCAGAGCTTGCGATGACCCTCGCCGTGAAACGGGCTGTCTTGCAGCAGCTGCCGGATCGCCGCCACCAGGTCCTCGTCCGACATCGCGCCGAGCGGCCCAGGTTTCTTGCGCGCGATCGGCTCCAGGCGGTGGCGGTGGATGGTCGCCCGTGAGAGGCCCCAGAGGCGGGTGACCCGTGAGAGGCCGTAGGCCTGGTCGGTGGAGGGCGAGACCTGCCGGCTCATCGCCTCGACCTCCGCTGAGCTAAAGGGCGTGCCGTCTCCAGACGCTCGATCTTGGCCTCCAGCAGCTCGTTGGCCATCGTCAGGTCGCCGACCTTCTCCTTCAGGCGGCCGATCTCGCCGTCGCGGGCGTCCGCCGGCCGGGTCTTCAAGGCAGCCTCGCCGGCGGCCAGGAACGCCTCGCGCCAGCCGCTCAGCGCGGCGGCGGTCACGCCGAGCTCGCGCGAGACCAGCTCCAGGTCCTCGCCGCGCAGAAGACGGAGCACCGTCTCCTGCTTGCGGCGGGCCGACATCCGCCGCCGCGGCTCGGGCGTGGGCCCGTCTCCGCCGGCGTGGCGGGCGCGCTCCGCCGGGCCCACGCCCACCCCTGCAGCCTCGTCCATCCTCCACCTCCTTGCAGCTGCCTACCTGCAAAGCGGTGTCTCAGCGAACCGTAGGCCGGGGGAGGC
>DASQXU010000348.1:0-5085 GCA_035639555.1 Thermoleophilaceae bacterium | reverse complement strand
TTCGACTCCAAGCTGGCGCTGGCCAGCCAGTTCGGCGCTACCGAGACCATCAACGCGTCCGAGAGCGATCCCGTGGCGGCCGTGCGAGATCTCACCGGGGGCCGAGGCGCCGATGTCGCGTTCGAGGTCATCGGGCTCGAGCCGACCATCAAGCAGGCGCTGGAGATGACCCGCAGGGGCGGCGAGACCATCCTCGTGGGCGTCCCCCGCCTGGACGTGACGCTCAACCTCCCCGCCGCGGTCACCTTTCTCTACTTCAACAAGACGCTGCGCGGCTGCTGGTACGGATCGTCGAACGTCGACCGCGACGTACCGAAGCTCCTCGAGCTGTACGAGCGCGGTGAGCTGAAGCTGGAGGAGCTCATCTCCCGCGAGATGAAGCTCGAGCAGGTGAACGACGCGTTCGCAGCCATGGAATCAGGAGAGGTCGCGCGGTCCGTGATCGTCTCCTGAGCCCGGACCGCTCGGCGGGCGGCTGCCGCGGACGCCGGGGAGCCCCTCGGACGGGTCGGGGGATGGCTGTGAGGGGACACCCGGGTTAGGGGGCTAGCAGCGCGCGCGGTCGAGCACCGCGCGGGCGGCGTTGTGGCCCGGGATACCGCTCACGGCGCCGCCCCGCCGCGCGCCCGAGCCGCAGATGACGAGGTTCGCGTGCGCGGTCTCGACCCCCCAGCGCCCCGCGCCGTCGCTGTCCTCGGCGAACGGCCACGCCAGGTCGCGGTGGAAGATGTGACCCGCCGGCAGGCCGAGCTCGGCCTCGAGCTCGAGCGGCGTGCGCGCCTCGAGGCACGGCGCGCCGTTGCTGTCGCGCCACAGGCAGTCCTCGATGGGCTCGACGAGCACGGAGTTCAGCGAGTCGAGCGTTGCGCGCACCGCCGCCTCCTTGCTTGCGGCGGGATCGCCGCGAAAGAGCCGGGTCGGCTGGTGCAGGGCGAAGAGCGTCAGCGTCTGCGCGCCGGCCACGCGCAGCTCGTCGCCGAGGATCGACCCGTCGGTGAGCGAGTGGCAGTAGGTCTCGCACGGCGGCAGCTCCGGCAGGGTGCCGGCGGCGGCCTGGCGGTAGGCGGCGTCGAGCTGGGCGTAGCCCTCGTTGACGTGGAAGGTGCCGGCGAACGCCTCGCGCGGGTCGACCGCGGCGTCGCGCAGCCGCGGCAGCCGCGACAGCACCATGTTGACCTTCAGCTGGCTGCCCTCCGGCGCCTCGTCGCCACCCGGCTCCGGCTGGCCGAGCAGGCGCGCCAGCGCGGCCGGCGCGACGTTGGCCAGCACATCGGAGCACGCCACGACGGACCCGTCCGCGCACTCGACCTCGGCCTCGCGGCCGTCGGTGCGCACCGCCACGACCTCGGCACGGGTGCGCACCGCGGCGCCGGCGGCGCGCGCGGCGTCGGCGAGCGCGCCCGTCAGCGCGCCCATGCCGCCGACCGGCACGTCCCAGTCGCCGGTGCCATTGCCGATGACGTGGTAGATGAAGCAGCGGTTCTGGCGCAGCGAGGGGTCGTCGGCCGTGGCGAACGTGCCGATCAGCGCGTCGGTCAGGACCACGCCGCGCACGAGGTCGTTGGCGAACGTCGCCTCGAGCACCTCGGACAAGGGGCGCTCGAAGAGCGCCGCGAACAGCTCGTCGTCGCCGACCAGCCGTCGGACCTCGTCGCGCGTGCGCAGCGGCTCGGTCAGGGTCGGGAACAGGCGCTGGGCCAGGCGAACTGTACGCCGGTGGAACCCCTGCCACGCCTCGAACGCGCGCGGGTCGCCGGTCACCGCCGCGAGCGACGCCCGCGTCCGCGCGTCGTCGCGCAGGTCGACGAGCAGCCCGGTGTCGCCCGCCGGCGTGTAGGAGGAGATCCTCCGCCGACGCAGCTCGACCTTCAGGCCGAGGTCGCGCGCCAGCGCGTGCGGGAAGAGGCTGACCAGGTAGCTGTAGCGCGAGAGGCGCGCGTCGACGCCGGGAAACGCGCGCGCCGAGACGGCGGCGCCCCCGACCCGATCGAGGCGCTCGAGCACGAGCGTCGAGCGGCCGGCGCGGGCGAGCAGGGTCGCAGCGACGAGGCCGTTGTGGCCGCCGCCGACGATGACCGCGTCGTAGCGTTCGCTCATGGCGGCGCGCGACGGTAGCGCGCCGCGCGGTGCGATGCGGTTTCTCGGCTGGGCCCCGGATCCCTGATGGGAAGTCAAGGCGCGGGAGGGACCTTTGCTCCGAGCGCGGGACCCCGCTCACCGACGGAGCGCGCCAGCCAGGATTCGAACGCGGGGTAGACCGCACGAGGGGTCGGCCACGCCCGGATTCCGCTCATCGCTGGTCTCCTCAGACCAATGGGTGGCGCGTTCCCACCAGCCGATGGCAACCGAGAGACGCTGTAGCTGGGGCCGTTCCGCTAGCGTCGAGCGCATGACGATCCAACGCATGGATCACGTGGGCATCGTGGTCGACGACCTCGCGGCCGCAACGGCGTTCTTCGTCGAGCTCGGACTCGAGCTGCAGGCTGAGTGGCCGGCCGAGGGCGGTTGGGTGGACCGCATCGTGGGGCTCGAGGGCGTCCGCACGGAGAACGCGATGCTGGCGACCCCTGATGGCCACGGACGGCTCGAGCTGAGCAAGTTCCACGCTCCGCCGGCACCGGGCGGCGACCGGCAGGCGCCGGCGAACACCCCGGGCATCCGCCATCTCACATTCGCAGTCGACGACATCGACGCCGTCGTCGCGCGCTTGCGAGCCCGCGGCGCGGAGCTCGTCGGCGAGATGGAGCGCTACGAAGACAGCTATCGGCTCTGTTACGTGCGCGGCCCGGAGGGGATCCTCGTCGAGCTCGCGGAGCGGATCCGCTGAGGGCTCCGGCCGGCCGTCACGAGGCATGAGCCCGCGCGCACCAGATCGGCGGTCCGTTCGGCTCTCGCTCGCGGAGGCAATGCCAGTGCCGCGGTCGTCCCTTGCGCCGCGAGACGGTCGCTTCACGCGGGCGCTCGAGTGACCGTGAGAGCCCGGCGCTCCAGGCCGGCCCGGTCTTAGGGATGGTCCGGTGCTTCTTGTGGCTCCGGCTGCTCAGTTGTCGCGGCCCAGCTTCCGAGGAGGCTGAGCGCCTCCGCCGACTTGGAGTTGGGTTCCGCCGTGTAGATCGTGATCGCCAGTCCGGGGTCGGCTGCGAGCTCCATGCGGTTGTAGGTGAGGGTGATCTCGCCAACGAGGGGGTGGCGGAAGTCCTTCGTGCCGGTGTCGTGGAAGCGGACGTTGTGGGCGGCCCAGCGGGTGCGGAACTCGGCGCTCTGGGTGGAGAGTTCGCCGACGAGGTCCGAGAGGTCGCGGTCGTAGGGGTCGTGGCCGGCCGCTGTGCGCAGAATCGCGACGACGTCGCTGGCGGCGCGCTCCCAATCTGCGTAGAAGTCGCGGGCGCCGGGGTCGAGAAAGACGTAGCGGGCGCTGTTGACGGGACCGGGGCCGCCGGCCCCGCTGAACATGTCCGAGTAGAGGGCGTAGCCGAGCTGGTTGGCGGCCAGGTTGTCGAGGCGGGCGTTGTGCACGAACGCAGCTGCCCCGGTGAGGCCGTCGAGGACGTGTTGGATGCTCGGCCGCACGCGCTGCCTGGGCGCTCGGCGACGTCGCGGCGGGCTCGTCGGCCTCAGGGCGCGGGCGAGATCGAAGAGGTGCGCGCGCTCGGCCTCGTCTAGTTGCAGGGCGCGAGCGAGCGCTTCGAGCACGCTGTCCGAGACGCCGTTCATGTCCCCCCGCTCTATCCGGGTGTAGTAGGGGACGCTGACGCCGGCCAGGACGGCGACCTCCTCGCGGCGCAGCCCGGGTACGCGGCGGGGACCGTAGGAGGTCAGCCCCGCCTGCTCGGGGGTGATCTTCGCGCGGCGGGAGGTCAGGAACTCTCGGATCTCGCTTCGCGTGTCCACCGATCACGGAGCGTAGAGCCGCTCGGAGCGTGTTGGGAGACCCTGCCGGTACCCCCCTCAACAGGGACTCTCACTCTGCTGGATCCGGTGCTTTCTTTGGCCGCGAGACGAGCTTTAAAGACGGGACAGGAAGGCAGACACGACATGCGAGCGACCGTGATGCACGCCGCCGGCGACGTCCGCATCGAAGACGTCCCGGATCCATCGATCGTCCAGCCCACCGACGCGATCATCCGCGTCACCAGGGCATGCATTTGCGGCAGCGACCTGTGGCCCTACGCCTCCATGGAGCCATCTGAGACCGGTCAGTCGATGGGGCACGAGGCAATCGGCGTCGTGGAGGACGTCGGCGCGGAGGTTCGCAACCTGAAGCGAGGCGACCTCGTCGTCATGCCGTTCGCGATCTCCGACGGCACCTGCGAGTTCTGCCACGAAGGACTGACCACCGCCTGCGTGCACGTCGGCTTCTTCGGCAACAACGGCATGAACGGCGCGCAGGCCGAAGCGCTGCCCATCCCGTACGCCGACGGCACGCTCTACCCGCTCCCGGTCGGCGAGGACAACGCGCTGATGCCTTCGCTGCTGACCCTCTCCGACGTGATGGGGACGGGACATCATGCCGCCGTCGTCGCGAAGGTAGCCCCGGGCAAGCGGGTCGCCGTGGTCGGCGACGGCGCCGTCGGCCTCTGCGGCGTGATCGCCGCCAAGCGACTCGGAGCCGAGCAGATCATCGTCCTCGGCCGGCACCCCGACCGGATCGCGCTCGCGCGCGACTTCGGCGCCACCGACGTGGTCTCAGAGCGCGGCGCCGAGGCAGTCGAGCGCGTCAAGGAGCTGACTGGCGGCTATGGCGTCCACTCGGTGCTGGAGTGCGTCGGCCTCGACCAGGCGGTCGAAACGGCGGTCGAGATCACACGACCCGGCGGCGCCGTCGGCCGCGTCGGAGTCCCCCAGCACCAAGCGATCCCCGGCGGCGAGCCATCCTTCTACGGCAACATCACGATCGGCGGCGGACCCGCGCCGGTGCGCGCCTACATCGACGACCTTCTGCCCGACGTCCTCGAGGGCCGCATCGAGCCCGGGCGCGTGTTCGACCGCACCGTCGACCTCGACGGCGTGCCCGACGGCTATCGGGCGATGAACGAGCGCGAGTCGATCAAGGTGATGATCAAGCCCTGAGCGGCTGGACGAGCG
>DASQXU010000347.1:0-9982 GCA_035639555.1 Thermoleophilaceae bacterium | reverse complement strand
TCACCTCAGGCCCTCGCTGGATTCGCAGGCGCCGATGCCTAGCGGCCGGCGGGCGCAGCGAATCCCTTGGCCCGTAGGAGGCCGCCCCGATGGTCCCAAAGCATCTCCTCAGCGCACTTGCTGTCTCGGCGCTGGCCCTGGTCTGTGCGCCGGCCGCGTCTGCCGCCCGGCCGACGATAACCCCGGTGCCTGCGGAACCCGAGACCGGGCGCTTCTGTCCGGACGTCGACGTCTTCATTAACCCCATCATCAACAAGGAGAAGGCGATCACCTTCAGCACCGAGGCGACGATGATCACCGGCCACTTCGTCGTCGATCTCGCGAACCTCTCGAACGGCAAGACGATCCGCGTGAACGCGTCCGGGCCGGGCTTCTTCCCGGCCGACGGGTCGAGCGTGATCCTCCGCGGCCGCTCGCTGCTCTTCGGAGAAGCGGGCTTCTTCGGCGCCGGGTCGCCGGCGACCTTGACGCTCGCCTCGGGCCGGACGGTCATCCCCCTGGACGTGCAGGGAAATCCGACTGGGCTGAGCATCACTGGCCACGCGGTCGACCTCTGCCCCGTCCTGGCCGATCCCTAGGCCGAGATTGGTCGGCCGGGCCCGCCGGCCCGCCGTCATCGTCCCGTCATCTGAGCCCCCTAGAAGGACTGGAGGACCAGACCGCTTCGGATGCACTGGAGGCGCAGATGACCGGACGGCTCAGACAAGTCCTTGCCGCGGCGATGGCAGTGGCGGGCCTCGCCGCGCTCGGGAGCGGCTGCAACTCCTCGGGTAAGAAGGAATCCACCTCGAAGAGCTCCGGCTCGACGTCGGCGTCGACGCTGGCGCCCACCCATGGGCGCTACTCCCCCACCATCGACCCGGCGAACTTCGTAGCCACCATCGACAACCGCTATCTGCCGTTCAAGCCCGGGACCGCCTACCACTTCGAGGGCGTAAAGGGAACGACCCCGCAGACCGACGACGAGGTCGTGACCCATCAGACGAAGAAGATCCTCGGGATCAACTGCACAGTCGTCCGGGACACCGTCTCCGAGCACGGCAATCCGGTCGAGCGGACCGACGACTACTACGCCCAGGACAAGCAGGGCAACGTCTGGTACATGGGCGAGCTCTCCCTGGAGAAGCAGCACGGCCGCTTCGTCAAGGCGAGCGACTCGTGGGAGTCCGGTGTCAACGGCGCGAAGCCCGGAATCCTCGTGCCCGGCCACCCGCGGCCGGGTGACGCCTACCGGCAGGAGTACTACCCACCGGGGCAGGCCCTCGACCAGGCGCGGGTTGCCGCCCTCAACGGCAGTGTGAAGGTGCCCTACGGCAACTTCAAGGGGTTGCTCGTCACGCTCGAGCGGAGCCCGCTGGAGCCCCAGACGGAGAAGAAGTACTACTCGCCGGGGCTTGGCGAGGTCAAGGAGGCCGTGGTCAAGGGCGGCCACGAGCAGTTTCAGCTCACCAAGGTGACCCACTGAGAGGAGCGCGCTGGACCCTCAGCCCCGCGCTGAGGGTCTGTCCGACGTCTAGGGTGTCCGCGCCGCCCGCCGCTACAACAGCGCGACCGCCGGCGCCAGGGCCAGCGCCAGCAGCCCGGCGTCGACTGCCCGCAGGCGCAACCGGGGCGGTCGGGCGGCCGGGGCCGGGCGGAAGGACGCGGACTCCTGTGCCACCCAGCCGAGCACCGCGTCGAGTAGCGGCACCGGGCGGCGGCGCGCCGCCCCGAGCGCCGCCAGAAGCGACCGTCCCGCGGCGAGCAGCCGGCCCTCCGAGCCGATGGCCTCGAGCGTGGCCGCGGCCTCGGACGCGGCCGGCACCCGGTGAAGCCGGCCGAGCGTCCGGCGGGAGAGCTCGCGCAGCCCCTCGGCCCCGGCGGCGGCGCGCAGCCACGTGGCCACCAGGACCAGCAGAGCCGCCCGCACCGCGCGCCGGGCCGCGACCGCGGCCCCCAGTCCGGCGCCGAGGGTGAAGATCAGCGAGCCGCCGGCCAGCAACGCGGCCAGGGCCAGCCCGGTCCGAAGGGGGTCGGGGTCGGGCCGGGCGAGCAGCCAGGCGAGGACCAGCCAGACGGCCACGCCGGCGAGCAGCGCGGGTGCCGTGCTGGTCAGGAGCAGGACGAACGCGACCACCGCGGCGAGCGCCACGGCGCGCGGGTCGAAGCGGCGGGCGCGCGCTCGCCTCGGGGCGCCGGGCGCCGGCCTCGCGGCCGCACCGTGGTCTGCGTCGTCGCCGCGGTGGAGCCCCCGCCGGTAGACCAGCACCTGGACCGTGCTGGCGAACGCCGCCCAGCCGAGCAGGCTGACGGCCGTGAGGACGAGGACGGCGGCAGTGCTCAGCTCGATCCCGAGCCGGCCGGCGAGCCCATGGTAGGCGCCGGCGTAGGCGTCGACCCCTCCGGTCACGATCCAGATGAAGAAGGCGGTGGTGACGGTGTTGTGCAGCAACCGGATCGCCATGCAGGTGGCGAGCTGGCCGGCGAAGCCGACCCCTCGCTTCTGCAAGCGGCCGAGCAGCGGCGCGGTCGCGGCCTGCGTGAGCGGCACCCCGAAGCGTGCCGGACCCATGATCGCCACCGTCTCGAGCATCGCGGCGATGCTGGCCCCATAGCCCTCCCGGGCGCCCCGCCGCTGCGCCGCCCGGGCGAGCGCCACCCCGCCGGCGAGCCCGATCCAGAAGCCACCGGATGGGGCCGCCCGCGACGCCAGGAAGGACACCGTGGCGACGTGGGCCGGGCCGGCAACCTCCTGAAGCGCTCGAGCGCCTCCGGCGTCCTCGACGGTTGCTCCGGCGTCGCTCACCACAACCGAAGGTAATCGCCGGGCGGAGTAGGGGCCGCCGCAGCGGCGCGCGACGGCTAAACGAGCATCCGCCAGGGAAAAGGTAGGGCGATGGAGGAGGACGTCAGCCGCACCCAGGTCGGCATCGTGGGCGCGGGGCCCGCCGGGCTTGTGCTCGGGCACCTCCTCCACCTCCAGGGCATCGAGTCGGTGGTGCTCGAGGACCGCAGCCGCGAGTACATCGAGCAGCGGGTGCGGGCCGGGGTGCTCGAACAGGGCACGGTCGACCTCCTCGAGGAGATGGGGGTCGGCGAGCGGATGCTGCGCGAGGGGCTCGTGCACCACGGCATCGAGCTGCGCTTCGACGGCCTCCCCCACCGCATCCCCTTCGACGAGCTCACCGGCGGGCGCGGGATCATGATCTACGGCCAGCAGGAGGTCGTGAAGGATCTGATCGCCGCGCGGCTCGAAGCCGGGGAGCCGCTGCTGTTCGGGGTCGACGACGTGGCCGTCCACGACCTCGACTCCGACCGGCCCAGGATCAGCTTCGAGCACGAGGGTCGGCGGCGCGAGCTCCGCTGCCAGGTGATCGCCGGCTGCGACGGCTTCCACGGCGTCTGCCGCGACGCCGTGCCGCGGGGCGCGCTCACCTTCCACACCCGCGAGTACCCGTTCGCCTGGTTCGGCGTCCTCGCGCAGGCGCCGCCCTCGACCGAGGAGCTCATCTACTGCAGCCACGACCGCGGGTTCGCCCTCCACAGCATGCGCTCGCCCGAGCTCAGCCGCCTCTACTTCCAGTGCGACCCGAGCGAGGACGCCGACGCCTGGGCCGACGAGCGCATCTGGGACGAGCTCCAGACCCGTCTCGCCCTGCGCGATCGGGACTGGTCCCTACACGAGGGCCCGATCATCGAGAAGGGCGTCACCCCGATGCGGAGCTTCGTGACCGAGCCGATGCAGTACGGCCGGCTCTACCTCGCGGGCGACGCGGTGCACATCGTGCCGCCCACCGGCGCCAAGGGGATGAACCTGGCGGTGGCCGACGTCAAGGTACTCGCCGAGGCCCTCGGCGGTTGGTTCGAGAGCGGCGACTCCTCGCTGCTCGAGGCCTACTCGGAGACCTGCCTGCGGCGGGTGTGGCGGACCCAGTACTTCTCCTACTGGATGACCTCGATGCTGCACCGCTACCCCGACGACGAGGGCGGGTTCCAGGCCCGGCTCCAGAAGGCCCAGCTCGACTACGTATGCAGCTCCGAGGCCGCGGCGCGCAGCCTGGCCGAGAACTACGTCGGGCTCGGCCAGGTCGGCGCCCCCGGCTGAGCGTGGGTGGGCCCCACCAGATCCCGATCACCCTCGCGGTAGCCGACTGCGACCACGTCCGCGGCCTGGCCAGCGGGGTCGTGGCGGTCGAGGGCGTTCGCCTGACCTGCGTGCACCACCCGCCAAGTGCAGCTCGCTGCGGGCGGCGGGCGACGAAGGCCTTCTACGGTGTGTCGACTGGTCGATAGGGAGTACTCCCACGCAAGAGCAGCCGCTCGCGATCCTGAGCTTCTTGTGCTGAGCGGCGGTCGTCAACAACTTGGCGCGGAAGCCACCTCTCGACGAGATTTCGCCCTGAAGTAGCTTCACATCCGTTGCCATCGTCGAGGAGGGCGTGAACGATGCAGTTCTATCTCAACGGTTACAAGGCCGGCGACCCGTTCATCGAGGACCCGCATCCGTCCGTGGCGGAGCGGCTGGGCGGCCTCCCCGGGGATGTTGACGTCCTGATCATCGGGTGCGGTCCCGCCGGTCTGGTCCTCGCTGCACAGATGGCCAACTTTCCGGACATCAGGACCGCAGTCATCGACCGCAAGGACGGTCCGCTCGAGGTAGGTCAAGCCGACGGAGTCGCGTGCCGCACCGTTGAGATGTTCGAGGCGTTCGGTCTAGCTCATCGTCTGGTGAACGAGGCCTATTGGGTCAACGAGGTCTGCTTCTGGCGGCCGGACCCGGACGAGCGGACGAAGATCAAGCGCGCCGGGCGTATCCAGGACACCGAAGAGGGCTTGTCGGAGTTCCCGCACGTGATCGTCAACCAGGCGCGGATGCTCGCGTACCTCCGGGATCACATGGAACGGTCTTCCAGCAGGTTGGCGCCGTTCTACGGCCTCCATGCAAGTGACGTCGAGGTCGACACCAGTGGCTCGCCGGAATACCCTGTCACGGTCAGCCTGCAGCACATGAAGGCGCTGGAGGCGACCGGGGATACCTCGACCATCCGGGCCAAGTATGTCGTCGGCTGCGACGGCTCGCGCAGCCGGACCCGGGCCGCTATCGGCCGCGAGCTGGTCGGCGACGTGACGAACGAGTCGTGGGGCGTGATGGACGTCCTGGCGGTCACCGACTTCCCGGACATCCGGGTCAAGTCCGCGATCAACTCTGCAGACCAGGGCAACATTCTGATCATCCCGCGTGAAGGCGGATATCTGGTGCGGTTCTACATCGAGTTGAACGAAGTCAGCGACAGGGGGACGCTTGACAACCGGAGTGTCACCCCCGAGAAGCTGGCCGAGGTCGCGAATCGGATCCTTCACCCGTACAGCGTTGAGGTCAAAGACGTCGGCTGGTGGGCGGTGTACGAGATCGGGCAGCGTCTCTGCGACAAGTTCGACGACGTGCCGGTGGAGGAGACGGCAACCCGCCTTCCGAGGATCTTCATCGCAGGGGATGCCTGCCACACGCATAGCGCCAAGGCCGGTCAGGGGATGAACGTGTCGATGGCCGACACCTGGAACCTTGGGTGGAAGCTGGGTTCCGTCCTGAGGGGAAGGGCCAAGCCGGAGCTCCTGCACACCTACTCAGAGGAGCGTCAGGCGACTGCCAAGGAGCTCATTGAGTTCGACCGGGAGTTCTCCAGGCTGTTCAGCGCCCGCGCAGCGAAGTCCCGTCACGCCGAGGGAGACGGCGTCGACCCAGAGCAGTTCCAGCAGTACTTCATCGCCCAGGGCCGCTTCACCGCGGGCGTTGCGACCAGATACGCCCAGTCGATGATCACCGCGGAAGCGACTTTCCAGCATCTCGCGGAGGGCTACCCCGTCGGGATGCGCTTCCACTCTGCCCCCGTCGTCCGGCTGGCAGATGCCAAACCGGTCCACCTGGGGCATGTCGCGCGGGCGGACGGCGCCTGGCGCGTCTACATCTTCGCCGATCACAAGGACCCCACGGGCGGACACTCTCGCGCCCGAGAGCTGTGCTCGTTCTTGGAGTCGGATGCGTCTCCGATCAAACGATTCACGCCCGTCGGTGCCGATCCCGACTCCGTGATCGATGTCCGTGCGATCTTCCAGCAGGGCCATCGCGACCTGGCCGTCGACAGCATGCCGTCGGTCCTGCTGCCGAGGAAGGGCAAGTTCGGCCTGATTGACTACGAGAAGATGTTCTGCCCGGACCCGAAGGGTGGTGACATCTTCGACCTGCGCGGCGTTAGCCGCGAGACGGGGTGCATCGTCGTCGTCCGCCCGGACCAATACGTCTCGCATGTCCTCCCACTGGACGGACACGACGCACTGGCCAACTTCTTTGCGAGCTTCCTGATCGACGCCAATCAGGACAGGGACGGGCTCTTGCTGGAGCGGAGCGTCACCGCCTAGCGCGGCGAAGCTCTCCCGCGCCTTGGAACTGAGCCTTGCACGTGGGCGTCACCCGGGGCGTTGTTCGCCAGATCCTCGGTGGCGCACCGCTCGTGGTGCCCCTAAGCAACCGGGACCTCTCGAGACTGGAGACCCAATGCATGCCGGAGTACGACTTCGAAGGCTGGAACGGGGACACCTCGCTCGCCGACCGGGCCTGATGAGCGCGCAGGGGCGGAGGGCGCGGCCGGCAGGATGACCGAGCACTGCCTGGGGCTCGAGCAAATCGGCGCCCCCGACTGAGCGTGGGCGGGCCACACGAGATCCCGATCACCCTCGCGGTAGCCGACTACGACCACGTCCGCGATCTGGCCAGCGGCGTCGTGCCGGTCGAGGGCGTGCGCCTGACCTGCGTGCACCACTCGGTCGAGGAGATCTTCTTTCGCTTCACCCGGCACCGTGAGTGGGAGGTCTCCGAGCTCTCGCTCGCCAAGTACAGCTCGCTGCGGGCGGCGGGCGACGAAGGACTCGTCGCCATCCCGGTGTTCACGTCGCGGGCCTTCCGCCACTCGGCGATCTTCGTGCGCGAGGACGGGCCGGTGGACGAGCCGCAGGCGCTCCGGGGCGGCCGCATCGGCGTCCCGGAGTGGACCCAGACCGCGACGGTGTACGCCCGCGGCGTGCTCGAGCACCAGTACGGCGTGCCGCTCTCCGAGGTCGAGTGGGTCCAGGCCGGGACCAATGAGCCCGGCCGCACCGAAGGGGTGAGCGTAGAGACGCCGGACGGGGTGTCGGTCGAGGCCGTCCCCGATCGGACGCTCAACGAGATGCTCTTGGGCGGGGAGCTCGACGCCGTGATCGCCGCGCACCCGCCGGCCGACTTCGAGCGGCGCAGCGGCCGGATCGTGCGCTTGTTCCCCGACTACCGCGCCGTCGAGGAGGCCTTCTACCGGGCCACCGGGGTCTTCCCGATCATGCACGTGGTCGCGCTGCGGGCCGACGTCTACGAGGCACATCCCTGGATCGCCATGAACCTGTTCGCCGCCTTCGAGGAGGCCAAGCGGCGGGGCGTCGAGCGGGCCCTCGACGCCAACGCCCCGCGCTTCCCGGTCCCCTTCGGACCGGCGCACGCGGAGGCGGCGCGCGAGCTCTTCGGCCGCGACCTCTGGCCGTACGGGATCGAGCCCAACCGCAGGACGCTCGAGTGGTTCTTGGAGCGCGCCGCCGAGCAGGGGGTCTGCGCCCGGCGACTCGGGCCCGACGAGCTGTTCGTGCCCGAGGTCCGCGAAAGATTCCGGATCTAGGGTCAAATTGTCTGATGTATCGGGTATAGGCCGCGCAAAGACGTGCCTTGAGGAGGAGAGGCGAATGGGCGAGCGGCGTTGGTCGATGGCGAGAGTGGGCGCGCTCCTTGCCGCGCTGGTCTGCACGGTGGTGGTCGCAGCGTGTGGCGGAAGCTCGGGAGGAGGCGGCAAGGGCAAGCCGGCCACGCTGAAGGTCGGCGTGATCCCGATCGCCGACGTCTCCCCCCTTTACGTGGGGATCAAGAAGGGCTTCTTCAAGGCCGAGAAGCTCACGATCCAGCCGCGGCTAGCGCCCGGCGGCGCGGCGATCGTGGCCTCGGTGGTCAGCGGCGAGGACCAGATCGGGTTCTCGAACACCACCTCGCTGCTGATCGCGAACTCCAAGAACGTGCCGGTCAAGCTCATCTCGCAGGGCGTCCTCGGCGCGGCCAAGCCGACCCCGACGCAGGCCTGGGACGCCGTGCTCGTCAAGAAGAACAGCTCGATCAAGACGGCGAAGGACCTCGAGGGCAAGACCGTGTCGGTCAACACGCTCCAGAACGTGGGGCCGCTGACCATCAACACCGCGCTCAAGAACCATGGCGCCGACTACAAGAAGGTGAAGTACGCCGAGGTCCAGTTCCCCGATGCCTTGGGCGCCCTGAACACAGGGCGGGTCGACGCGATCTGGGAGGTCGAGCCATTCGTGTCGCTGGCTAAGTCGCAGGGCGATCGCGTCATCTTCTATCCGTTCGAGGAGACCGCGCCGCACCTGACGGTCGCGACCTACTTCACGACCAAGCAGTACGCCTCCCAGAACTCGGACGTGGTTGATCGATTCGTGAGGGCGATGAACAAGTCGCTCGACTATGCCCAGAGCCACCCGGCCGATGTCCGGAAGGTCGTCCCGACCTACACGAAGATTCCGCCGGCCGCCGCCCAGCACATGAACCTGCCGCAGTGGCAGGCGGATCTCAACCGGCCGACGATCGAAAAGCAGGCGGCGCTCGCCAAGACGTACGGCTTCCTCACGAAGTCGCCCGACCTCAACGACCTGATCCGCCAGCAGCCCTAGGAGAGGCGGCGGTGGCCACAGTTGCGCAACGAGCCGCTAGGCGCCCGCGAGTCGGGCGCTTCCGCCTGCCCGACCGGCTCCTGCCGTGGGCCAGCGTGCTCGGGGTGCTGGTGCTGTTCGACGTGCTGCCCCGGATCGGGGTGCTGCCGAGCGACAACTTCCCGCCGATCTCGAAGACCCTCGGCACGCTCGGCGACCAGCTCGGCCAGTCGAGCTTCTGGACCGCGGTGGGGAACACGCTCGAGGGCTGGGCGCTCGGGCTGGCGGTCGCCGCGGCGCTCGCGATTCCCCTCGGGATTCTGATCGGGTCGAGCCGGCTGCTCTACCGCTCGGTGCGGGCGGTGATCGAGTTCCTGCGGCCGATCCCGTCGGTGGCGCTGATCCCGCTGGCGATCCTGATCTACGGGAGCGGGCTGAAGAGCTCCGTGTTCCTGGCCGCCTTCGCCTCGTTCTGGCAGCTCATCGTCCAGGTGCTCTACGGCGTCCAGGACGTGGATCCGGTGGCCACCGACACGGCGCGCTCGTTCGGATTCTCGCGCGTCCAGTGCCTGCTCCGGGTCACCCTCCCGAGCTCGGTCCCCTACATCGCCACCGGGATGCGACTGGCCTCGGCGGTGTCGCTGATCCTGACCGTAACCGCCGAGCTCGTGATCGGCGCCGCCGGGCTCGGCAAGTCGATCGAGCTGGCCCGCACCGGCGGCGACGTCAAGCTGATGTACGCGCTGATCATCGCCACCGGGGTCCTCGGCGTGATCCTCAACGCGATCTTCGTACGCGCCGAGCGCCGGGTGCTCCACTGGCACCCCTCACAGCGCTCGAGCCGGGAGGCGGCGGCGTGAGCGCGCGGCGCGAGCGGCTGCTCGGGACCGGGCTCGAGATCACGGTCCCGATCCTGCTGCTCGTGCTCTGGGGCGTCTTCTCCGCCGGCAGCAAGACCTACTACTTCCCGCCGCTCACCGACATCTTCAAGGCGTTCAAGGACAACTGGCTCTTCAGCAGGGTCGGAAGCGACGTGGTCCCGAGCATGGTGCGGATGTGGCTCGGATTTGGGATCGCGGTGGTGGTCGGGGTCGGGGGCGGCCTGCTGCTCGGGCTCTCGCGCCGCGCGCGGCGAGCGGCCGACCCGATACTGGAGTTCCTGCGCGCCATCCCTCCGCCGGCGCTGCTCCCCTTCGCGATCCTCGTCCTCGGCGTCGGCAGCGACATGAAGGTGTTCATCATCGCCCTGGTCTGCCTGTTCCCGGTGCTG
>DASQXU010000346.1:0-2399 GCA_035639555.1 Thermoleophilaceae bacterium | reverse complement strand
CGTCGACCGACGTTCCCCTAGCGGACCCGGTCAGCTCTTGCGGGCAAGGCGCTGCAGCTGCCGGCGGCGCTGGGGATCGAGCTCAGCCATCTGGCGGGCGAAGTGACCGAGCGCGACGTCCCCGTACTGCTCGACCAATTGGTCGACCCCCGCCCGGGCCCTGAGGTCGGCGTACTCCTCGCGCGAATGGACCGGGCGATAGATGTCGGTTCTGCCCTCGCGCCTACGGGTCAGCAGACCCTTGCCGTCCAGCCGCCGCATGATCGTCATGTAGGTGGTGTAGGCGCGCGGGCTCTCGGTCCGTTCGTTGAGGGTCGCCATGATCTCCCGGACCGTGACCTCGTCCCGGTCGGCGTCCCAGACCCCCTCCATGACCTCCGCCTCGAGCTCGTGGAGCGGCGAGGGGATATTGGGCTGGGCCGTCATCAACCACGCCGCATAGTACTACGCCCGGGCATAGAAAGGCGCGCTCGCCGGCGACCGCTTGATTGCCTGAACGCGGTCGCCGCTTCTGTGTGGGGAAGAAACTACGACGCCGTGTAGTCTTATGAGATGTAGTTGAAAACGGTGCGGACCTTCGCGGGCCCGCTCGATACCCACCAAAGGAGGCTGGACTCACCATGAAGCGCCTAATTGCAATCCTCGCGGTCGCTGCGGCGGCGGTGCTCGTCATCGTGCTCACGACCGGCGGAAGCAGCAACGCCCACAAGACCGCCCAGACCGGGGCTCAGATGAGCACCCAGTCCGGCGGCGGGCGGGCGGCTTCGGCAGCCGGCGCCCGAAACTCGGCCGTTGCCATCCGCTCCACGTCGCTCGGCAAGATCCTCGTCGACGCCAAGGGACGCACGCTGTACCTGTTCGAGGCCGACAAGCCCAACATGAGCAACTGCTCGGGCGCCTGCCTGAGCCTCTGGCCGGCTTTCACCGCGCAGGCGAAGCCGAAGGCTGGCGCCGGAGTCTCCGCGGCCAAGATCGGCACGATCGCCATGAACGGCGGGAAGCGGCAGGTGACCTACAACGGCCACCCGCTCTACTACTACGCCGCCGACCAGAAGCCCGGCGACACCACCGGTGAGGGCCTGAACCAGTTCGGCGCTGTCTGGGACGTGCTCGCCGCGACGGGGAAGGGGATCGACAATGGCTAGCCAGGTCAACAGCGCCCGTTTTCGGCCGGGCACTGGCTGGTCCTCGCGGCCCGCTGGTCGCGTCGCGCTCGCGGAGCTGGCGCGCTACCTCGGCGCCTTGGCGGTCCTCGGCGTGGGAGTCGCTCACATCCAGCAGTACTACGTCGACTCCTACTCCGCGATTCCAACGATCGGCACGCTGTTCGCGCTCAACTTCGCGTCGGCGACCGTCGTGACCCTAGGCCTCGTGGCGCCCGTCCGGCGGCTTGCGGGGCGGTGGGCCAGCGCCACGCTGGCTGGTCTCGCCCTGGGCGGCATCATGATCGCGGCCGGCTCGCTCGCCGGACTCTTCGTGAGCGAGAACGGCGGCCTGTTCGGATTCATGGAGCAGGGCTACCGCCAGGCGATCGTGATCTCGATCGCGCTCGAGGTCGCGACCGTGATCCTCCTGGGTCTGTTCCTAGCGATGAACGGGCTCGGGGTTCGACTGCGGGACCGTCGAATCAGCCCGCGCTGAGCCCAAGCCGGGCGGCGACGCGCGTCACGGGAAGTCTGCCGTGGCGCGCTCGTCGCTGCTCGACCCGGACTGCTGCCGTGCCGGCGGCCAGCGCCAGGGGTCACGCGTCGGCCCGGGCTCCCTCGTCGACGACCTGATCGACGAGAGGGAGAAGCTGCGTGTCGCAGGATGAGGTGCTGTTCGGATTCCGGCCGCGCCTGGTCACGCTGGCCGAGGAGCTCGGCAACGTCTCGGAGGCCCGCCGGCTGATTGGGGGTGCAGCCGCTCAGGCTGCTACCGCTGGATCGCCGCCTTCGCGCTGGCCCATTCGGGCTTTGGCCCTAGGCGAGCGCGGCCGAGCTCGCCCGCGCGAGGTGGGGCGGCGCGATGAAATCGGGCCCGGTCGGAGGCGACGGGGGCCCGACCCCGGGCCGTCTCGGTCGCTCGGTCCCCGACAGCTTCCTGCCCAGGGTCGCAGGACGACCCCTGGCCAGGACGCTTGCGCGATTTTCGAGGTCCGGGCTCGTGATCGGCCTACCGAGCCGAGGCGCTGAGATTCGCCCCCGAGAGGGACCGGCTAGGTGGCCGCCCAGAACGCGCCGAGGCAAGGTGGGAAGTCCGGAAACCGTACGACGAACGCCGCGTCGGCCAGGACGTCGTCCTCGTCCACCGCCAGGACCTCGACGACCTCCTGCTCAAATTGGACCGGGCCCGACTCGGAGTCGGCCAGGAGAGTCACGGTGTCGCTTCGGGCCCAGGCGACGGGACGCCGCGGGCGT
>DASQXU010000345.1:0-19655 GCA_035639555.1 Thermoleophilaceae bacterium | reverse complement strand
AGCGGCGCCTGGAGCCGTTCGCCTCGCCGCTGCGCGCGTCCGACGAGCAGCTCGCTGGGCTCGCGCCGGCGTTCGTCGTCGTCGACGGGGCCGACGTGCTGCGCGACGAGGGCGAGGCCTACGCGGCACGGCTGCGCGCTGCCGGGGGAGCGGTGACGACCGTCCGCTACGACGGCATCACGCACGAGTTCATGATGCTCAACCCGCTCAGCGGCACGCATGCGACACGGGCCGGCGTCGCGCGGGCCATCGCCGTCCTGCGCGAGGCGCTCGACAGCGCCTAGGAGGCCCGAACCACGCCAAGGCTCATCGGCAACAACGAGGGCTGAGATGATCACCCCCACGACTTCAACCGATCCATTGGTGGAAGCTCTCGCCACCCAGCTGCGTCTGATCGACCTGGTCGGCTGGCAACGGATAGCCACGTGGGCGGAGCAGTCCGAACTCTCGTTCGAGGATCTGCGCCTGTTGCTCGCGCTCGCGCTGAAGATCGACGACGGGCCGGCCGCGGTAAGCGAGCTCGGCGACCTCGCCGGCTTCTCGGTCGACGTCGCCTACCCCGCCATCCACAGTCTCCGGCGGCGGGGCTACCTCCGTGAGGAACGGCGTCGATACTCGCTCAGCCAGCGGGGGCGAGAGCTCATCGCCATGCTGGACGCGGCGCACCGCGAGGGCATCCAGGCATACGTCGACACACTCGATCACGAGGAGCGCGCGCGGCTTCTTACCGCCTTCGCGAAGGCCCGATGACTCACCCCACGGAAAGGACCACTCATGCCGCCCACGACCACATCGTCTGAGCGGGCAAGGCGAGAGGTCGAGCGGGCGGACGCCGGTCGTATTCATCCACGGGCTCTGGCTGCTGCCGAATCTTCGAGTCCATCGGCCGCGTAGCCGATTCAGCCGGCGACACGGTTCTCCTGCCGCCCGCCCTCGTTCCGCCCGAGGCAGCCGATGACGTCGTCAGCACATTGGCCGATGTCGCGGTCGGCGCACCGCTGAACCGCACAGTCGCCACGCGCCCAGGCAGTCTCGCGAGATACTGGGTAAGCCCCAGGTGACCTGGACTGGTCAGTGGCTGTGCGGGCTAGGGGCCCCGCGTTAGCGGTAGAGGGCCTCGATCTGCTCGGCGTACTTCTCGCCGATCGGCCGGCGCTTGAGCTTCATGGTCGGCGTGAGCTCGTCGCCGCCGGGCTCCCAGTCGGTGTCGAGGATGGTCCAGCGCTTGATCCGCTCGACGCGCGACAGGTGGCGGTTCGCGTCCTCGACGGCCTTCGCTGCGGCCTCGTGCACGAGCGGATGCCTGGCGAGCGTCGGGGCCGAGGCGTCCGCCAACCCGTGCTCTGAGGCGAAGGCCGCCGCGGCGTCCGGGTCGAGGACCAGCAGGGCGACGTTGTAGGGTCGCCGGTCGCCGATCGCGACCGCCTGGCCGATGAGCGGGTGGGCGGCCTTGAGCCGCGCCTCGATGTTGGCCGGCGACATGTTCTTGCCGGCGGCATTGATGATGAGCTCCTTCTTGCGATCGACGATCGACACGTAGCCGTCGGCGTCGATGCTCGCCACGTCTCCGGTACGGAGCCACCCGTCGGGGTCGATCGCCTCCGCGGTTCGCTGGGGGTCGTTTCGGTACCCGGCCATGACGATCGCGCCGCGCACCAGGAGCTCACCGTCCTCCTCCAGCCGCAGCTCGACCCCGTCGATCGGCGGCCCCACCGTGCCGAGCTTGATGCGGACGCGCGGGTTACACGTGGCGCAGGACGAGGTCTCGGACATCCCCCAGAGCTCGCAGATCGGCAGCCCGAGCGCCATGAAGAACTCGAGCACCTCGACCGGAGTCGGGGCCGCCCCGGCGACGAGCCACTCGGCCTGATCCAGACCGAGCTTCCGCCGAATCGCGGCCTGCTGCTCCTCTTCGAGCGCGGCGGGATCCCGGACCCCGGCGGCCTCGAGCGCGGCCTTGATCTTCTCCCAGACTCGCGGGACGCCGCCCCAGATCGTCGGGCGGACCTCGGCCAGGTGCTGGGCGACCGTGCGCGGGTCAGCGAGGCAGGTGATGCTCGCGCCGAGCCCCATCGAGGCGTGGCAGTGCGCAAACCAGCGGTCGGCGATGTGGGCGGAGGGCAGGTAGGAGGTGGTCCGCCCCCCCGGAGCCGCCGGCAGCCGCTCGTGCATCCCCCGGACCTCGGCGAGGAGGTTCGCGTGGGTGAGCTCGACCCCCTTGGGCGGGCCGGTCGTGCCGGAGGTGTAGATAAGAGTCGCCACGTCGCCGGGCTCGACGGCGCGCCAGGAGCGCTCGAACGAGAACTCGCTGGGGCTCATCGCCTCGAGCGCCTCGAGCCGCAGCGCTCCCTCCTCCTCGCCGTCCACGAGCACGACGCGCTCGAGGCCGGTGACCCGTCGGCGGGCCTCCGCGATCACGGGGAGGAAGGCGCGCTCGGTGATCACGAGCCGGTTCTCGGCGTTGGCGAACAGGTACTCGATCTGCTCCGGGGTCGAGGTGTTGTAGATCGAGAATGGGATCGCGCCGAGGTGCAGCGCGGCGGTGTCGACGAGGTTGAACTCGGGCCGGTTGACGAGCATCAGCGCCACCGTGTCGCCATGGTCGACGCCCAGGGCGGCGAGCCCGCCGGCGATCCGCTCGACCCGCTCCGCGTAGTCCTCGAAGCCGATGGCCAGGCCGTCGCCCGGCGTGCGCAACGCCACGTTGCCGCGACGCTCGGCCGCCGTGACCTGGAACGCTTCGCACAGCGTCGAGGCCCCGAGCGCGCGGGGCCAGGCTGGCTTGGGCACGGCGCTCGCCTCGAGGGTCATGGGCCTAGCTTCCCCGCGCGGCGGTCGGGGCGCAAGGGTGGCTGCGTTGTGTGCCCACCGCACGGCTCGGGAAATAATCCCCAGACCCGCGACGAGAGGAGCCCCGTGGCATACAGCGTGACGTTCATCCCCGGTGACGGGACCGGACCCGAGATCGCCGAGGCGACGAGGCGCGTCCTCGAGGCCACGGGCGTGGAGTTCGACTGGGACTTCCAGGACGCCGGCGTGGACGTCTACGAGCGGGAGGGCAATCCTCTCCCCGAGCGCACGCTCGAGTCGATCCGCCGGACGAAGGTGGCGATCAAGGGGCCGACCACGACGCCCGTCGGCACCGGCCACCGCTCGATCAACGTCGCGCTTCGCAAGGAGTTCGACCTGTACGCCTGCATCCGGCCCTGCAAGGCCTACGAGGGCGTGCGCACCCGCTTCCCGGAGACCGACATCGTGATCGTCCGGGAGAACACCGAGGACCTCTACGCGGGGATCGAGTTCGAGAAGGGCTCGCAGGAGGCGCGGAAGCTGGCCCGCTTCCTGGCCGACGAGCTCGACAGCCCGGTGCGCGACGACGCGGGGATCTCGATCAAGCCGATCTCGGTGTTCGGCTCAGAGCGGGTAGTCGAGGCCGCGTTCCAGTACGCGAAGGACTACGGGCGCGGCAAGGTCACCGCCGCGCACAAGGCGAACATCATGAAGTACTCGGACGGGCTGTTCCTGGAGGTGGCGCGCCAGGTCGCCGAGCGTCACTCCGACATCGAGTTCGAGGACCGGATCATCGACAACCTGTGCAACCAGCTCGTCTCGCGCCCGGAGGAGTACGACGTGATCGTGATGCCGAACCTCTACGGCGACATTGTCTCCGACCTCGGCGCGGGCATGATCGGCGGTCTGGGGCTGGCGCCCGGAGGCAACATCGGCACCGACGGCGCGATCTTCGAGGCCACGCACGGATCGGCGCCGAAGTACAAGGGCCAGAACAAGGTCAACCCGACCGCCCTCATGCTCTCCGGAGTCCTGCTGCTCCACCACCTCGGCGAGGACGAGGCGGCCGACGGGATGGAGCAAGCGATCGCCGAGGTGATCCGCAGGGGGGAGAAGGTGACCTACGACCTGAAGCCCTCGCGCGACGACCCGAGCGCGGTGGGCACAAGCGAGTACGCGGACGCGGTGATCGAGGAGATGGGCGCGCTCGCCACCGCCTGACGACGAAGGAGGTTTCGCTTGACCGACACGAGTCCCGTACGAGTGGCAGTTACCGGCGGCGCCGGCGCCATCGGCTACAGCCTGCTGTTCCGCGTCGCGAGCGGGCAGATGCTCGGCCCCGACCGGCGGTTAGCGCTCAGCCTGCTCGAGATCCCCGACGCGCTGGAGGCCCTTCAGGGCGTCTGCATGGAGCTCGACGACTGCGCGTTCCCGTTGCTCGACTCGATCGACATCTACGACGACGCCTCGCAGGCCTTCGACGGGGTCAACGTCGCGCTGCTCGTGGGCGCGCGCCCGCGATCCAAGGGGATGGAGCGAGCGGACCTGCTCGAGGCCAACGGCGCCATCTTCACCGAGCAGGGCCGGGCGCTCAGCTCGGGCGCCGCCGACGACGTGCGCATCCTGGTCGTCGGCAATCCGGCCAACACCAACTGCCTGATCGCGATGAACAACGCGACGGACATCCCGCGCGAGCGGTTCACGGCCATGACCCGCCTCGACCACAACCGGGCGAAGACCCAGCTCGCCAGGAAGGCCGGTGCGCCGGTCGACGAGGTCACGAACCTCGGGGTGTGGGGCAACCACTCGACCACCATGTACCCGGACGTGTTCAACGCCAAGGTCGGCGGGCGAAGCGCCTGGGAGGCGGTGGGCCAGGACCAAGACTGGCTCGAGAACGACTTCATCCCCACCGTGGCCAAGCGCGGTGCGGCGATCATCGAGGCGCGGGGCGCGTCGAGCGCGGCCTCGGCCGCAAACGCCGCCGTCGACCACGTCCACGACTGGTTCCTCGGGACCCGGCCCGGCGACTGGGTCTCGATGGCCGTTCCCTCGGACGGTTCCTACGACGTCGACGAAGGCCTGATCTCGTCTTTTCCCTGCACGTGTCGCGAGGGCGAGTGGGAGGTCGTGCAAGGGCTCGAGCTGAACGACTTCTCGCGCGAGCGCCTCGAGGCCACGGTCAACGAGCTCCGCGAGGAACGCGACACGGTTCGCGAGCTCGATCTGGTGTAGCCGCCCTGCGCCGGCGGACTACGCCGGGTGCCAGCCGCGGTCCTGGCGGCGGACCTTGCCCTCCGACTCGAGCGTGGGCATCACCCGGTAGAGGTAGTTGGCGTTGATGCCCATCGCCTCGGCGAGCTCCGGGATGGTGACCCCGGGGCGGGCGCGAACGATCTCCATCGCCTGCAGCGCCCGCGTGCCGGAGCCGCGCGGTCGCCCGCGCCGTCCGCCACCCCGGCGGCGCCCCGAGCTCGGGCGCCGGCGGGCGGGGCCGGAGCCCACGCCGGCGAGCGCGGAGGCCGCCCGCTCAAGGCGCTGATACTCCTCGTACATGGGACGCAGCTCCTTGAGCCGCCCGTCTATCTCCTTGCGCTTCTCTTCCAAGAAATCGTTTGGCATTTCGCGGTTCCTAGTTGCTGGTTGCTAGTTGCTGATTAGAGAGTAACGGAAATACAGAGTGTAACCGCAGGCCACGTTGCAGATCAGATGAAAGGAAGTCCCCGCGTTACTCGATGAGCGACTTGAGTCGCTCGAGCGAGCGGTCGGCCTCCCTCGACGCGAGCCGCCCGAGCGTCTTCCCAGCGAGCCGGCCGATGCCACCGGCGGGCAACCGGTACTCGTTGGCATAGGAGAAGCGGGTGCCCTTGCCGGACGGCTCGAAGCCGTAGACGACCCGGGCCCGCGACCGAACCGGGCCGCGGCCCTCCCAAACCACCCGCCGGCAGAAGTCGTTCTCGACCACCGTCCAGTGCACGGTGAAGCGCTGTCCGGCCAGCCTCAGGACCTGGGTCAGCTCGGACCCCGTGCGAAGCTCGCCCTTCGGCGCCTCGCGCAGCGCGTGATGGATGGTGACCCAGTCGTCGAGCCGGCGCGGGTCCATCACCACGCGATAGACGGTCTCCGGGCTGGCGTCGATCTGTATGGTCCGCTCGACCTTCATCGCGCGGCCAGGGGCTCGACCGCGTCCCACTCGGCGAGCGCGTGCTCCACTGCTCGCCCGAACGGGCGCGGACGGAGACCGTAGAGGCGAGGCGCCTCCTCGGCGTCCCGCGGCAGCATGTCCGATTCGAGGCTCTCCATGAGCGGCCGCACGAGCTCCAGCGGCTGCTCGGTGACCGCGCTCACGACCGCGCTCGCGGGCGGGGTGAGGGATGCGCCGAAGCGCAGCGGCAGGCGGCCGACTCCCATGAGCTCGGCAATCGCCTCGATCATCGCGCCGTAGGTGATCACGTCCGGTCCCACCACGTCGAGCGAGCGGCCGGCCGCTGCCTCGACCCCGGGCGTCCGGGCCAGGAACTCGATCACGTCGCGCTCGTCGATCGGCTGCGTACGGTGCCGCCTCCAGGCCGGGAACGGGAGCACCCGAAGCCGCTCGACCAGCCGCACCAGGACGCGGAACGACGGCGACTCCGCGCCGATGACGATCGACGCGCGCAGTGCGGTCGAGTCGGGGATGGCCGCCATGAGGATCTCCTCGACCTGAAGGCGCGAGCGCATGTGCGGCGAGGGTCGCCCGGCCGGGGCGATGCCGCCCAGGTAGATGGTTCGCCGTACCCCCGCCCGCCGCGCCGCGCGGGCGAAGCTCTCGGCGGCGCGCCGGTCGCGGGCGGCGAAGTCGCCGTCGCTAGAGGGCTCCATCGAGTGCACGAGGTAGTACGCCGTGTGACACCCACGCAGGCCGTCGGCGACCCCCTCACCGGTCAGCACGTCGACGCGCGCCGCCTCCACACCAGGCAGATTCGCGACGCCTTCGGGCCGGCGCGCCAGCGCGCGCACCGGCCGGCCCTCCGCGGCCAGGCGGCGGGTAAGCCGCCCGCCAACGTACCCCGTGGCTCCGATCACCGCCTCCATTTCCGACATCCTCGCGAATGCGCGGAGGAGAGTGACTCCGCGGCGGAGAGTTCGCCCCCCTTGGGCGCCGCCCGAAGCGCGCAAACAGCGGGGAGCATCATGAAGATCCTGCAACGTGCAGGAATGGGAAAACCGCCGGATTTGCGAGAACCGCGGTGGCATATGCCAGACGCGTAAGGCAGGATGACGACAGAGGTCAACGCGACGGCACAGGAGGTGACGGTAGGAGATGGCGCCGGGCAAGAAGCGAGTCACCTGCGAAGACTGCTTCTTCCACCAGAACATGCTCTGCGCTCTGCGCCTCGGAGAGCCCTGTGCCACCTTCCGCCCAGCCGAGCGGAACCTCGCCCCCGAGCGGCAGCTGGCGTTCGTCTTCCGGACCGAGCGCACGCACGCGGCCTACGCGTTCCCGCAGCCGAACTCCTGATCGGCGGCCGTCGGCGCTCGAGGAGGGACAAACCCCCGCTCCTCCGGGATAGAGTCCGCTCCATGCGCCTGACGGTGCTGGGGAAGTCACCCTCGTGGCAGGACGTCGGGGGTGCGTGCTCGGGCTATCTCGTGGAGGAGGAGGGCGCCGCGATCCTGATCGACTGCGGAAACGGTGTGTTCTCGAAGCTACGCGTCTTCCACGACTACACCGAAGTGGACGCCGTCGTCATCTCCCACCTGCATGCGGACCACATCCTCGACCTGATCCCCTACGCGTACGCCCTCACCTACGCGCCGCGGCAGCAGCCCGTGCCGGTGGACCGCTGGCCGGGGACTGACAACCCCGCGCGCCCGCGCCTCTACGCCCCTCCATCCGCACGCCAGGTCTTCCGCCGGGTCGTCGGGGCTTGGGGTAAGGAGGAGCTGATCGAGGGCGCGTTCGAGCTCGTCGAGTACGACGAGCGCACGAGGGTGGAGGTTGGGCCGATCCGGGTCCGCTTCCACGAGGTCCCTCACTTCACGCGCACGTTCGCGATGTGCCTCTCCTCGATGAACGGCGGCGGGCGCATCGCCTACGGCGCGGACTCGCGCCCGACCGACGAGCTCACCGACTTCGCCCGGAACTCCGACCTCCTGCTCATCGAGGCGACCCTCCCGCGCCCCGAGCGGACCGGCGAGCGAGGTCACTTGACGCCCTCGGAGGCCGGCCAGCACGGGCGGGCGGCGAACGTCAAGCGGCTGGTGCTCACGCATATCTCCGACGAGCTCGACGAGGACTGGGCGCGATCGGAGGCCGCGGCCACGTTCGGGCGGCCGGTCGAAGTGGCACGCGAGGGGGCCGTGTACGAGGTCTAGTTGCTGGTAGCTGGTTGCTGGCTGCTGGTAGCCGGTGCCCAGCCTCCAGCAACTAGCAACAAGCAACCAGCATCCGGACGTGGCTAACCTCGACCACGTGAAGCCCGAGCGCGACCTATTCGCGAACTTCGAGCGCATGCGGCGCGAGATCGACGAGCTCTTCGGGAACGTCTTCGAGCGCACCGGCCTGAGGGGAAGCGGATTCGTGCCCGCGGTCGACGTCTACTACGCCGGCGACCCGCCGCGGGCGGTGGTCGAGGCCGAGCTCCCCGGCCTCGATATCGACGACGTGACCCTCGAGATCCGCGGCCGCCAGCTCGTGATCAGCGGGGAACGCCGGCCCCGGACCGCGGGCGGCCGCCTCTACCAGCACGTCGAGATCGAGCACGGCCCCTTCCGCCGGGTGGTGGAGCTGGGGGCGGACGTCGTCTCGGAGGAGGCGCGCGCTGGCTACGCCGACGGGATCCTCGCGGTCGAGGTGCCGCTCGCCCGTCGCGGCGCGGAGGCGCGCCGGGTGCCCATCGAGGAGGCCCCGCCCAAGTGACCGTCGAGCTGCCCCCTGGCGTCGCCCAGCAAGAGGAGGCCCCTGTCCGCACGCGCCTGCCGGAGGCGCTCCCGATCCTCCCGCTGCGGGAGACGGTTCCCTTCCCGGACACGCTGATCCCGCTCGCCGTCAACCAGGAGGGGTCGATCCAGCTGGTCAACGACGTCCTCGGCGGCAACCGCATGCTCGCGATGGTCGCGGCGCGCGACCCCGAGAACGAGGATCCGGGTCCAGACGACCTCTACCGGGTCGGGGTGGCCGGGGCGGTGGCGCGGATGATGAGGGTCCCGGACGGCTCGCTTCGGATCCTCGTGCAGGGCCTCACCCGGGTGGAGATCGGACGGTACACGGCGACCGCGCCCTACCTCGTCGCCCGGGTGACCGAGGCGCCCGACACCGTCGAGCCGAGCCGCGAGCTCGAGGGCCTGCGCCGCAACGTCCAGAGCACCTTCTCCCGGATCGTCGACGAGGTGCCGTACCTGCCGGAGGAGCTGCAGGTCGCGGTGGCGAACCTCGAGGACCCCTCCGCGCTCGCGCACATGATCGCCGGCGCGCTCCGGATCAAGCCGGAGGAGAAGCAGCAGCTGCTCGAGGAGCGCGACGTGGCCACCCGGCTGCGCCGCCTATCCGAGATCCTGGCCCGCGAGCTCGAGCTGATCTCGATCGGGTCTCGCATCCAGTCGCAGGTCCAGTCCGAGATGGAGCGCGGCCAGCGCGAGTACTTCCTGCGTCAGCAGCTCAAGGCGATCCAGGAGGAGCTCGGCGAGGTCGACGAGCAGCAGGCCGAGGCGCGGGAGCTGCGCGAGCAGATCGAGGCCGCCGGGCTGCCCGACTACGCCTTGAGGCAGGCCGAGCGCGAGCTGCAGCGCTTCGAGCGGCTACCGCCGCAGTCGGCGGAGCACGGCGTGATCCGGACCTACCTCGAATGGCTCGCCTCGCTGCCCTGGTCGAAGGCGACCGAGGACCACCTGGACCTGCCCCAGGCCCGCGACGTGCTCGACCGCGATCACTACGACATCGACAGGGTCAAGGACCGGATCCTCGAGTTCCTGGCTGTGCGCAAGCTAAAGCCGGACGCGCGCTCCTCGATCCTTTGCTTCGTGGGCCCGCCCGGCGTGGGCAAGACGTCGCTGGGACGCTCGATCGCGGAGGCGATGGGGCGGAGGTTCGAGCGAATCTCCGTCGGCGGCGTCCGGGACGAGTCGGAGATCCGGGGCCACCGCCGCACCTACATCGGCGCTATGCCGGGGACGATCGTCCGCGCGATCCGGGACGCGGAGTCGAACAACCCGGTCCTGATGATCGACGAGATCGACAAGATGGGGGCGGACTTCCGCGGCGATCCGGCCAGCGCGATGCTCGAGGTGCTCGACCCGGAGCAGAACTCGAGCTTCCGTGACCACTACCTCGACCTTCCCTTCGACCTCTCGAACGTCTTCTTCATCACCACGGCCAACCAGCTCGACCCCATCGCGCCGGCCCTGCGCGACCGCATGGAGGTGATCGAGCTCGCGGGCTACACGCTGGAGGAGAAACGGGAGATCGCGAAGCGATACCTGGTGCCCCGCCAGATCGAGAGGAACGGGCTGCGCCGCTCGCAGATCGAGTTCACCGACGCGGCTATCGAGCTCCTGATCGACGGCTACACCCGAGAGGCCGGGGTGCGAAACCTGGAGCGCGAGATCGGCGCGGTGTGCCGCAAGGTCGCGCGCGAGTTCGCCGAGCGGACCCGGCGCTCGAAGCGGACGATCCGCCCGCGCCAGGTCACGGAGCTGCTCGGCAAGCGCCGGTTCCAGCCGGAGATCGCACGTCGCACCGACCAGCCGGGCGTAGCCACCGGCCTGGCCTGGACGCCGGTCGGAGGGGACGTGCTGTTCGTCGAGGCCACGGCCTACCAGGGCGAGGGCAAGCTGCAGATCACCGGCCAGCTCGGCGACGTGATGCGGGAATCGGCCGCGGCGGCGCTCTCCTACATCAAGACGGTGGCGCCGCGCCTCGCGGCCGAGCTGCCCGCCGACTGGTTCCGCACCCACGACATCCACGTGCACGTCCCTGCCGGGGCGATCCCGAAGGACGGCCCGAGCGCCGGGATCACGATGGCGACCGCGCTGGCCTCGCTCATCACCGGGCGGTCGGTGCGCTCCGACACCGCCATGACCGGAGAGATCACCCTGACCGGACAGGTGCTCCCGATCGGTGGCCTGAAGGAGAAGGCGCTCGCCGCCCAGCGGGCGGAGATCAGACGGGTGATCGCGCCAAGGCGCAACGAGCCCGATGCCGACGACATTCCGGCCCACCTGCGGCAGGACCTCGAGTTCGTGTGGGTCGACACGGTCGACGAGGTCCTCGATGCCGCGCTCGAGCCGGCGACCTCACTCGCGGCGCAGCGTCGGGCGGCACGCCGCCGGCGCCGAGCGCCGCGCGAGCCGGTCGCGGCCCGGGCTCGCGACTAGCAGCCCCGGGGCGCTCGCTCACCAAGCTGTCCTTTAGCCGCATACCGCTCGGGCGGCGCGGGTATATGGTTTGCCCTCTGCGGGCTTGTGGCCCGCGGGCCCGAGGGCACGGTCGCCGGCCAAGCCGCCCGGGAGCCAGCAAGCGGATCCGAGGAGAGCCATGGCAGCTAAGAAGAGGGCCGCGAAGGCCGGAGCAGGAGCGGTCGCGGCGGGCAAGGCTGCCCGTTCCAACCCGTATGTTCAGCGTCTGATCGAGGACGAGGAGCTACGCGACAACCTCCGCAGCGCGTTCGAGTCGGCGCGCAATGCGTACACCCGGATGACGAACGCGAAGGGCCCCGTGCAGGCGGTGACGGAGGACAAGAAGACCCAGAAGGAGTTGAGGCAGGCCGCCGTATCGCTGCGCGAGGCGGCAGAGGGGCTGCGCGGAGCGAAGGTCAAGCGGAAGCGCAAGCGTCGCGGCCGGCTGCTCCTCCTCGCCCTGATCGGGGGCGGGATCGCCGTGGCCGTGAACGAGGGGCTCCGCAAGAAGGTGCTCGACGCGCTGTTCGGGGCCGAGGAGGAGTTCGAGTACACGGCGAGCACCACGCCGGAGGCCCCCTCGACACCGAGCGAGACCCAGGTCAGCACCTAGCCCGGAGGGGCGAAACCGACCGCGGAGGGGGCGCCTTGGGCGCCCTCTCTCCGTCTCGGCCACGCCGCACAGCCCAGCCGCCGGCTGGCCGGCCAGCTACGATCGCGCCTCCATGGAAGCGTCGGTTGAGAGCCCGCGGCCGCTCGAGGGCGAGAAGGCCAAGCGCATCATCGAGGCGATGCGGACGAGCGTCGGCACCCGCGGGGCCGCCGGCTCGACCTTCGACCACGTCGCCCGCGAGGCCGGCGTGTCCCGCGGCCTGCTGCACTACTACTTCGGCTCGAAGGAGCGGCTGTTGGTCGAGGTGGTGCGCCACGACGCCCAGGTCCGGATCGAGGCCCTGGAGGGGCAGCTCGCGAAGGCCGGCTCGGTCGACGAGATCGTCGGCGCCCTCGTGCAGCAGCTCGAGGAGTTCGTCGAGGACGAGCCGGCGAGCCACACCGTGCTCTACGAGATGCTGAGCGCCTCCCGGCACAGCGACGAGATCCGGGCGGAGCTGGCCGAGCTCTACCGGCGCTGGCGCGCGCACCTCGCCGATGCCCTGCGGGCGAAGCAGGAGGCCGGCATCGTGCGCCTGCAGGCGGAACCCGAGGCGGTGGCGTCGGTCCTGTTCGCCCTCGGGGATGGGATGGGCATGCAGCTGATCTCGGATCCCGGGTGGGACCGCGAAGCGGCGTTCGCGCTCGGCATCCGCACCGCGCGGCGGCTGCTCGGCACCGACGACTAGCGGCCCGATGCCCGAGCTGCCCCACTGGGAGCGGGGCACGCCCGCCGTGCTGTGCGCGGCCGGCCCACACGCTATCCCTGTCTCGACCGCGGTGCGCGCCGGCCGCGGCCGCGTGCTGCTCGCGCTCGGCGGTCGCCGCGAGATGCTCCGCCGGCTGCGGGCCGAGCCCGCCGCCGCGCTCTGCGTGCTCGGCCGGGGGGTCGCATTCACGGCATACGGCCGGGCACGCGTGGCGCGCGAGGGGCTCGACTCGGCACCCGACGTGGTGGCCGTCGAGCTCCGGGTCGAGCGGGTGCAGGACCACCTGGCCGACGGCCGTACCCAGATCCTGGACGGCGCGCGGTGGCGATGGACCGACGACCGCCTGGCGGAGTCAGAGCCGCGCATCGTGGACGAGCTCGAGGCCCTGGGCGCGGGCGCCGGGGATGCCTGAACCAGTGGCTCAGCCGGCCAGCTCGGGTGCGGCCAGCGCCCGGGCGACGGCACGGTAGGCCTTGCGGTTGAAGATGAGCCCGACGTGGCTGCCGGTGACCTCGATGCACTCGGCATAGGGCACCACGCACGAGCGCCAGCGCACCACGCCGTCGCCCTTCGAGTAGACGCTCGTGAGCCGCACTGCGGCGGGAAACCGACCCGCGTAGGCGCGCGCGAACTCGCACGTGCACCGCTCGCTCAGGCACCCCCTGCGCCCCACCCGGTCGGTCGTCCGCCCGTGGGCGGCACGTACGACGGCCAGCGCCGCCTGGGTCGGGGCGCTGATGTCGAACGGGCGGTTGAGGCCGGCCCCGAGCGAGACGACGTGGGACACCTCCCCGGGCCGGCGGACCGCGAGCGCCTTGGCGAAATGGCCGCCGCGACTGTGGCCGATCACCGCCACTCGACGCCCGTAGCGGAGGTGAAGCGCATCGAGCCGCTCCTCGATGCGCAGGAGCGCCCGGTCCGAGCAGTCGACGTTCAGGTAGAAGCCGCAACCGTAGGGCCGGTATCCGAGCCGGCGCAGCCAGAGGGCCATCACCCCGAGCGTGTAGTCCCCGGCCAGGAAGCCCGGAAGCAGCAGCACCGGCCGGCCGTCTCCACGCGGCACGCCCACCCCGCGGAGCACGGGGTCGACTGCCAGGCGCGCGGCCTCGGCCTGCCAGCGCAGCTCCTGCAGATGCCGGCCCCACCAGCGCGGCGCGGGCGCATCCCCAGCACCCGGGGGGAGCGGATCGAAGGCCGGCGGACCTCCCTCCTCGGCCTCAGCTGACGGCGGGACCTCCCTGAGCTGATCTCGAGGGAAGCGCCCGGACATCTACCACCAGTCTGGCATGTACTCCGGAGACACCGCGTGGGCGGCCGCACCGCTTCCCGCGTAAGAAGCCGGCGACCGGGAATAGCACGAGAGGTCGGGCGATGGCCAGCCAGCCGAAGAGCGCCGAGCGGCGGATGGACGCGGCGGAGGATGCCGCATCCGGCCGTCGCGTGCGCCGGGGCGGCTCGGTCGCGGCGGGGGCCGCCCTCGACGTTCTGCTCACCGACGCAAGCGCCGGCGCCCGCGAGCGCTTCCTACCCATCGGCCCCACGGTGCGGCTCGCAGCCGCCCTGTCCCGCCGCCCGGGACGTGTCACTCGGGAGGCGATCCGGTTGGCCGGCAGCCTGGCTCGCGCGGCGGCCGGAAGCTCCGAGATCGAGCCCCCGCGCGGCGACCGCCGCTTCGGCGATCCAGCCTGGAGCGAGAGCTGGCTGTTCCGCCGCCTGATGCAGAGCTACCTGGCGGTCGGCGAGGCGCTCGACAAGCTCATCGACGGCGCCGCGCTCGACCTGCAGGACGAGCGCCGCGTCCGGTTCGCGGTCGAGAACCTCGTCAACGCGCTGGCGCCGACCAACTTCCCGGTCACCAACCCCCAGGCGCTCAAGGCCGCCATCGACACGGGCGGAGTGAACTTCGCCCGTGGTGCCCGGAACCTCGTGCGCGACCTCTCGACCCCGCCGCGCCTGCCGGCGAGCGTCGACCGCTCGAAGTTCGCCGTCGGCAGGGACCTGGCCGTGACCCCCGGCGCGATCGTGCTGCGCACCGACGTGTTCGAGCTGATCCAGTACCAGCCGCAGACCGAGACCGTCCGGTCGGTGCCGCTGCTCGTCGTCCCGCCGACGATCAACAAGTACTACATCACCGACCTCGCGCCCGGCCGGAGCATGATCGAGTACTGCGTCCGGCAGGGTCAGCAGGTGTTCACGATCTCCTGGCGCAATCCCGATGAGCGCCACGGACACTGGGACCTCAGCACCTACGCCGAGTCCGTCCTCGAGGCGCTCCACGCGGCGTGCTCCATCGCGGCCAGCGACCGTGCCCACGTGCTCGGCCTCTGCAGCGGCGGCATCGCGGCGGCCGCGGTCGCCGGGCACCTTGCCGCCACAGGTGAACTGAACCGGCTGGCGGGGCTGACCTGCGGAGTCTGCGTGATCGACAACGAGCGCGCCGGCATGGTCAGCGCCCTGACGAGCCGCGAGGCGGCCGCGATGGCGGTGGCCGAGTCCGCCCGCAAGGGCTATCTCGACGGTCGCGCGCTCGAGGGGGTATTCGCCTGGCTGCGGCCGAACGACATGATCTGGTCGTACGTCGTCAACAACTACCTGCTCGGCAAGGACCCGCCCGTGTTCGACATCCTCTACTGGAACGCCGACGTGACGCGCATGGCGGCGGGGCTACACCGTGACTTCGTCGCGCTCGCGCTCGAGAACTCGCTCGCGAAGCCCGGCGGGCTGACGCTGCTCGGGACTCCGATCGACCTGGGGCAGGTCACGGTCGACGCCTACGTCGTGGCCGCGATCGCCGACCACATCGTCCCCTGGGAGAACGCGTACCGGACGACCCAGCTGCTGGGGGGCCGGACGGAGTTCGTGCTCTCCTCGAGCGGCCACGTGGCCGCGATGGTCAATCCGCCGGGTAACGAGCGGATGAGCTATCGGACGAGGGACGCCGACAACCCGCCACACGCGCAGGCGTGGCTCGAGGGCGCGGCACGGCACTCCGGCAGCTGGTGGCCGCACTGGGACGCCTGGCTCGCCGAGCGCTCCGGGCCCATGCGCCCTGCCCCGAAGGCGCTCGGCAGCCGCGAGTACAAGCCCGGCGGCCGCGCGCCTGGCACCTACGTGCTGGCGAAGTGAGACGTCCGTGATCACGGTCAGCGGCATCGACGAGCTCACGGCCACCGCCGGCCAGGAGCTCGGGGTCAGCGACTGGCACGAGGTCACGCAGGAGGAGGTCGACGCGTTCGCGGAGGTCACGGGCGACCACCAGTGGATCCATGTCGATCGCGAGCGCGCCCGGGAGACTCCGTTCGGCGGCACGATCGCCCACGGCTTCTACGTGCTCTCGCTCGCCCCGAAGCTGCTCGAGGAGCTGCTTCGCCTCGACCAGTTCGCGTTCGCCATGAACTACGGCCTGAACAGGGTCCGCTTCCCGGCGCCGCTGCCGGTCGGCGACCGGGTCCGGATGAGCGCACGCATGGGGCTCGTGCGCGAGGTGGCCGGCGGGGCCACGGTCGCCGTGGCGCTTACCTTCGAGCGACCGGGCGGGGGCAAGCCGGTCTGCGTCGCCGAGCTTCTTATCCGCGTCTTCGAGAGGGAGGAGTGAGGTGAACCTCGCAACCATGCTTACGGCTTCGGCCGAGCGCCATCCCGACCGTCCTGCGCTCAAGCTGGACGACGCCGTGGTGACCTACGCCCTGCTCGACGAGCTCAGCGCGCGGGTGGCCGGCCTCCTGCGCGAGCGCGGCGTCGAGCCTTCGGACCGGGTTGGGATCATGCTGCCCAACGTCCCGTACTTCGCCGTCTGCTACTACGGCGTGCTCCGGGCGGGGGCCGTGGTGGTGCCGATGAACGTGCTCCTCAAGGGGCGCGAGGTCGCGTTCTACCTGGGCGACCCGCAGGCCAAGCTGCTCTTCGCCTGGCATCAGTTCGCCGAGCCGGCCGAGGAGGGGGCCGCCGAGGCGGGGGCCCAGTGCGTGCTCGTCAAGCCCGGCGAGTTCGAGCAGCTGCTCGCGAACGCGGAGCCGCGGCCCGAGATGGTGGATCGCGACCCCTCGGACACGGCGGTGATCCTCTACACCTCGGGCACCACCGGCACGCCCAAGGGCGCGGAGCTCACGCACAGCAACCTCGCCCGCAACGCCGAGGTGGCGACCGGGCTGTTCGACCTCGGCGAGGAGACGGTCACGCTCGGGGCCCTGCCCCTGTTCCACTCCTTCGGGCAGACATGCGCGCTCAACGCAACCATCGCCAAGGGGGGCTGCATCACGTTCATCCCCCGCTTCGACGCCGCCAAGGCGCTCGAGATCATCGAGCGCGACGAGGTGGACGTGTTCGAGGGCGTCCCGACCATGTACGCCGCCATGCTCCACGCCGAGGACCGCGAGCGCTACGACACCTCGACCCTCCGTGTGTGCGTGTCGGGCGGCGCGGCGATGCCGGGGGAGGTGCTGCGTTCCTTCGAGAGCGCCTTCGGCTGCAAGATCCTCGAGGGCTACGGGCTCTCGGAGACCTCACCGGTGGCGTCGTTCAACCCGCCCACGGGCGAGCGCAAGGTGGGCTCCATCGGCGTGCCGGTCGAAGGCGTGGAGATGAGGGTGGTCGACGACCAGGGGAACGAGGTGCCGCGGGGCGAGGTCGGTGAGATCGCGATCCGGGGCCACAACGTGATGAGGGGCTACTGGAACCGCCCCGAGGCCACCGAGGAGGCGTTCCTCGAGGGTGGTTGGTTCCGGACCGGCGACATGGGCCGGGTCGACGAGGACGGCTACTTCTTCATCGTCGACCGCAAGAAGGAGATGATCATCCGGGGCGGCTACAACGTCTACCCGCGCGAGATCGAGGAGGTGCTCTACGAGCACCCGGCGGTGCGCGAGGCCGCGGTGATCGGGATCCCCCACGACCAGCTAGGCGAGGAGGTCGGCGCCGCCGTGGCGCTCAAGCCGGGCGCCGACTGCAGCCCCGAGGAGATCCGCGACCACGTCAAGGGGCAGGTGGCTGCCTACAAGTACCCGCGCCAGGTCTGGTTCATCGACGAGCTGCCCAAGGGGCCGACCGGCAAGGTCCTAAGGCGTGAGATCAAGCCGCCGGTCGAGTCGCTGAAGGCCTGAGCGAAGGCGGCGGAGGGAGGAGAGCGGTGACAGTGGAGACCACACAGGCGGCGGGGCGAGCGCCGGCGTACGCGGACGTCGGCAAGGCGCTCGGCACCGACTACTTCCTGCTCCGGGACCAGCTAAGCGAGCAGGAGATCGATTACCTCGAGCGCACACGGCGGTTCGTGGACAACGAGGTCTTGCCGGTGATCGGCGACTACTGGGAGCGCGCCGAGCTTCCCTTCGACCTGGCTCGCCGGCTCGGCGAGCTGCGCCTCGTGGGGGATGGCATCGAGGGGTACGGCTGCCCGCCGATGAGCCCGATCGCGGCCGGCCTGATCAACATGGAGCTGAACCGGGGCGACGGCAGCCTCGGCACCTTCCTCGGCGTCCAGGCCGGTCTGGCCATGCGCTCGATCGCGCTGCTCGGCTCCGAGGAGCAAAAGCGGGAGTGGCTGCCCGAGATGGCCCGCGTCGAGAAGATCGGCGCGTTCGCCCTGACCGAGCCCGCTCACGGCTCGGACTCGGTGGCGCTCGAGACGACGGCTCGGCGCGACGGCGACGGCTACGTCCTGAGCGGGGAGAAGCGCTGGATCGGGAACGGCACGATCGCCGACGTGGTGGTCGTGTGGGCCCGGGACGCCGAGGACGGTCAGGTCAAGGGCTTCCTGGTAGAGAAGGGGACGCCCGGTTACGAGGCCAGGGAGATCGTGGGCAAGGGCTCGGTTCGGGCGGTGTGGCAGGCCGACATCGAGCTCGACGACGTGCCGGTACCGGCCGAGAACCGCCTACCGGGGTCCAGCAGCTTCAAGGACGCCGGCCGGGTGCTGGCGTCCACCCGGCAGAGCTGCGCCTGGATGGCGCTCGGTCACGCGGTGGCCGCCTACGACGCAGCGCTCACCTACTGCCGCCAGCGCACGCAATTCGGCAAGCCGCTCGTGAGCTTCCAGATCGTCCAGGAGCGGCTCGCCAAGATGCTGGCCGACGTGACCGGCATGCAGCTCTACTGCCTCCAGCTCGGCCGCCTCATCGAGCAGCAGCGACTCCGCGACACGATCGCGGGCCTGGCCAAGATGAACAACACGATCAAGGCCCGCCAGGTGATCGCGGAGGCGCGCAACCTTCTCGGCGGGAACGGCATCCTGCTCGACTACCACGTGATGCGCCACATGGCCGACATCGAGGCCATCTACACCTTCGAGGGAACCGAGACCATCCAGGCGCTGATCGTGGGGCGCGACATCACCGGAGTGAGCGCCTTCAACTGACGGCCGGCGCCGCCGGAGTTACACTCGCCGGCGTACGGGGGAGCCTGGCCTGGCCGGGACGTCACGTGGGGAGGATCCGGAATGCCGAAGTTGGTCTCGTCGCTCGCCGCGCTCGCGGCGCTCTTCCTGCTCGCCGTCGCGCCGGCATCCGCCGCGTCCGGGGTCGCGCCCGGCGGGCCGGGCGCCACGCCAGTGTGGACGCCCGCGGACAAGGACGGCTTCGGCACCGCCACCGCGGTCTCGAGCAAGGTCTGGCACACGCTCGAGGACGGCCGGCTGACCGAGGTCTACTACCCGGACCTCGGAACACCGAGCGTGCGGGACCTGCAATTCATCGTCAGCGACGGCAAGACGTTCGCCGAGCGCGAGACCGATTCGACCAACCACCGCACCGAGCTGGCGGACCCGAGGAGCCTCACCTACCGGCAGGTGAACACCGCGAAATCGGGTGCCTACCGGATCACGAAGACCTACGTCGAGGACCCGGCACGCAGCTCGCTGCTGGTCGATGTCAAGTTCGAGTCACTGACCGGCAAGAAGCTGAGCCTCTACGTGCTCTACGACCCATCGCTGTCGAACGACGGGACGGACGACTCGGGCGCGACCTCTGGCGCCACGCTGCTCGCCTCCGACGGCAAGAGCGCGAGTGCGCTCGCCGCGGCGCCGGCCTTCACGCGCACGTCGAACGGCTACCTCGGCGCGAGCGACGGCTGGACCGACCTGCGGACTGACTTCAAGATGGACTGGACCTACGGCTCGGCGCCGACCGGGAACGTGGT